>CAYUME010000127.1:0-9824 GCA_964445475.1 uncultured Planctomycetia bacterium | reverse complement strand
AGCCCCGTGAGGACCCGGCGGAGGTCGGCGTAGGGTCGGCCGAGGATCTCGGCCGCGCCGTCCGCCCCCACGATCGCCCCGCCGTCCTCGACGATGGCCGGCCCGGGGATCGCGAGCACCGCCTGGAGATGCGCCGTCTCGGCGCAGGTCTTGGAGGTGCAGGGGATGACCGGGATCCCGCGCGCGCGGAGGGCGTCGAGCGCCGCCCGCGCCGGCTCCCACGCGTACGTGACGGCGTCGAGCAGGCAGCCGTCCAGGTCGGTGATGACGATCATGGGCGGGAGGGATTGAGACGTGGGCCTTCGCCGGGGGAGCGCGCCAGGATGGCGACGAGCCGTTCCCCCGGCGCCTGCTGCCGTCTCAGGTCTTCATTCTCAAATCATGCGTCCCCGCCCGGCGGCGGGAGGCGCTCCCAGGATCCGATGCGCTCGAGGAAGTAGCCCTTCTCCTGCTCGAAGACTGCCGACTGTTCGTCCACCAGCCGGTCCGCCTCCGCGGTGGTCGCCGTCTGGGTCTCGAGGACGAAAGCGGCGATGCGGGCGTAGTAGGCGGGGGTCATGATCTCGACGAGCTTGTAGCGGTCCTTGGACCACCGGTGGTAGGTGTAGGCGAAATCGTAGACGATGCGGGCCCAGGTCACGGGGGACATGGTGTACTCGGCGGCGTCGGTGCGGGAGAGGCGCTCGAGCTCGGCGAACTGGTTCGGCCCGAGCACCTCGCGCCAGAGGGCGCCGAAGTGGCGGAAGCCGGCGGAGAAGCGGTCGACAAGGCGGTCCAGGGAGACGCGGACCTCGGGCGGGTCGACCGGGTGGGGCTGGCCGACCACGGGGACCGGCTCGCTGCCCCGGACGCGCCGCCAGACGTGCTCGTAGCGCGACATCATGCCGAAGATGGTGCCCACGACCTGGCGGAACATGGGGCCGAGGGAGGCGGCCGGGTCCTTGGGGGCGTGGATCTTGGTGCCGAGAAAGGCCTCGCAGACGCGAAACCCCTCGCAGATCGCCACGGTCGTCATCCAGATGTCGATCCCGAACTTGGCGACGTCGGTGCCCCAGACGTCGGCGCGGGCGAACCACTCGGCGAGCTTCTCGGAGAAGCCGAAGTCCCCCCCGATCGGCTGGTGGAGGCGGCGGCCATAGAGGGCCTGGGTGAGGGCGCGGGCGATGTTGTTGGTGATCGTCGCGTCCCACTTGTGGCGGGCGTAGAGGGGGCTGACGAAGTCGTGGCCGCCGTCGAGGACGGGGGCCACGAGCGCGGGGACCCACTCGGGCGTGATGCTCCGCAGGGCCGAGTCGAAGAAGGCGCAGGCCTTCGCCTGGAGGCGGATCACCGCCTCGAAGACGGCGCGCAGCGCCGTCCCCTTCCCCGGCAGCCCGCGATAGATGGTGACGATCTTGTGGATCGGCGGGGCGATGGCGATCGCCTGCACGGTCTCGCGCGTGTCGTCGAGGGACCCGCCGTCGGAGATCACGAGCACCGCCGCGCGGTCGGGATAGTGCCGGGCCAGGCCCGCGGCGACGGTCCGGACGACATGGCCGACCGTCTCCTCGCTGTTGTAGCAGGGGATGCCGACGACGATGTCGGCGCGGCCGATCTTCTGGAGCTTCTGGCGGGCGTACTCGCGCAGCGCGGTATCGAGCCTCACTTGTTGTCCTCCTCCACCGCCCCGCGGAGCCGGTCGAAGAAGTCGGGGATGGCGCTGACGACGCGGTTCCAGTTGGGGATGAGCGGCGCCCCGAGCGGGTCCTCGACCACGCTGCGCGCGGCCAGGTCGACCGCCCGGGCGAACGTCTCCACCGCCGTGGCCTCCGCGTGCCGGTCGCAGGTGAGGCCGTTGATCATCGCGTCGTCGTAGTATTTCCGGATCGCCTCCTGCGCCTCGCGCAGGTAGGCGGCCTTGACGCTCTTGAAGAAGCCATCGGAGATCGGCACCCCCTCGCTGGCGAGGATCCGGAAGAGATGCTTGGCGATGTCCACCGCCATGCGGTGCAGGCCGGCCTCCGCGCTCTCCGACGAGAGCTCCTGGTGCTTGTGGTCGAAGGTGTCGCAGATGTCCACCTCGCAGATCCGCCGGGGGGCGCAGGCCCGGTAGACCTCGGAGAGGAGGCCGACCTCGAGGCCCCAGTCGCACGGCATCCGGACGATGCGGGCGAGGTCGGTGGTCATCGCGAACTCGCCCGCGAGCGGGTACCGGAAGCTGTCGAGGAAGACGAGGAACGGGTGGTAGTTCGTCATCCGCTGCAGCGTCCGGACGAGCGGCGTGAAGAAGAGGCGCGTGACGCGCCCGTGGAAGCGGTCGGAAAGGCGCGCGTAGTAGCCCTTGGCGAACTCGTAGGACATCGTCGGGTTCGAGACGGGGTAGCACAGGCGGGCCAGCAGCTCGCGGTTGTAGGTCAGGATGTCGCAGTCGTGGAGGGCGACGGCGTAGCTCTTCTCCTCGGCCAAAACGAAGCCCATGCCCATCCAGACGGTGCGGCCCTTCCCCGGCGGGCCGGTGCGGATGTTGTTCTTCTCCAGCAGGGCGTACAGCTCGCCGATGCGCGGCCCGTCGTTCCACAGCACCTTCACCGGGCAGGACAGGCCGCTCAGCCGCTCCCGGGCCGTGCGGAACTGCCCCGCGTCGGCCCGTTCGAGGGCGAGGACGATCTGTCGGACGAACTTGACCCCCTTCAGCTCCTCGAGGATCCGCGGCATCGCCAGCCCCTCGAACTCCGACCAGAGGCTCGGCAGCAGCAGCGTCACCGGCTGGAGCCGCTGGAACTTCTTGATCTCCGCCTCCATCTTCTCGAGCTTGGCGCTCGGGAAGCGGTGGAGGGTGCTGATGACGCCGGTCTGGTAGAAGTCGGCCATGGGGGGGCTCCGATGTGGGGAGGTCATGGCGATGCCGGCCACCCCGTTATAGACCCGGGCCGGGGGTGGGGCAAGGAATACCGGCCGGTCACAGCAGGCCGGAGAAGGTCGTCGGGGCCGGGTCGGGAGGCGGCACGGGAGACTCGGAGGACGCGGCCGCGGCCGGGGAAAGGGACGAGGACGACGAGGACGGCGGCGACGGGTCCGGCGCGGGCGCCGCGGGGACGGACGTGATGTCGACGCCCGTCCCGCGGCGGGTGAGGAAGAGGACCCGGTCGCCCGCCGCCCACCGCGTCCCCTCTTCGCAGACATAAACCCGCTCGCCGTGGCGGACGAGGAGGGGGACGACGTCTTCGTCCCCGGTGAAGTCGCGGACCGCCTGGGGCTGGGGGTCGCCCGGCGGGGTCTCGCGCGGGACCAGGACGGCCTCCTCTGCGCGGAGCCGGTCGAGCCACGGCGCCAGCGCCACGGGCCTCCCGAAGGCGAGATGCCCGCCGATGCGCTGGACGTGCTCGCCCCGCGCGCCCTTGTCGAACCGGTCGAGCGCCACGTAGACGTGCGGGATCCGGTAGTCCTCCCGGGCGTGCTGGGCGATGAGGACGTTCACCTCCGGGTTCTGGGTCACGGCGATGACCGTCCCCGCCTCGTCCAGGCCGACCCGGTCCTGGTGGGCGCGCTCGAAGATGTTGCCGCAGGCGGTCGGGAGCCCCGCGTCCCTCGCCGCCTCGCAGTGCAGCGGGTTGGTGTCGGTGACGATGACGGGCCGCCCGGCCGAGTGGTAGACGGCCGCGAGGGCCCGCCCGATCATGTTCGCCCCCACGATGACGACCCGGCGGTCCGTCTCCGAGAGCACCCCGAGCGCCCACGCGATCGGCCAGGCCAGGACGCCCTGCACCACCACCGTGACGGCGATGGTCAGGAAGACGAGGGCCTCGACCCGGCGGGCGCCCTCCCACCCCTTCTCCTCCAGGATCAGGGCGAAGAGGGAGGCGGCGGACGCGGCGACCACGCCCCGCGGCGCGACGGCGGCGACAAAGAGCCGGTCCCGGAACGGCATCGTGCGCCGGTCGAGGGAGAGGAAGACGCAGAGTGGCCGCACTACGAACATCAGGACGCCGACCAGGGCGACGCCCTGCCACCCCTCCGCCAGGATGGCGGCGATCCGGACGTTCGCCGCCAGCAGGATGAAGAGGACGGAGATGAAGAGGAGCGTCAGCTCCTCCTTGAAGAGGCGGAACCGGTGCTCCTGGGGCATGATCCGGCGCGGCGCGGCCAGCCCCGCGGCGACGACCGCCGCCAGGCCGGACTCCGCGTAGACCAGCTCGGCCGCCGCGAAGATCCCCAGGACGCCGGCCAGCCCCGCGAGATTCTGGAGGTGCTCGGCGACCAGCCAGCGGGCGCGCAGGACCCACGGGAGCGCGAACCCCCCCGCCGCCCCCACGAGCGCCCCGATCCCCAGCCGCCCGAAATAGCCCCCCATCGTCTCCCGCCACGTCGTCCCGAACCCGAGGATGAGCTCGAGCACGAGCACGGCGACGAAGACGCCGATGGGGTCGATGATCACGCCTTCGCTGTTGAGGACCGTGGCCACCGTCCGCTTCACGTGGACGCGCTCGAGGAGCGGGCGGATGACGGTCGGGCCGGTGACCGTGACGAGGGCGCCGAAGAGCACGGCGAGGTGGCCGGGAAGCCCCGCGATCCACCACGCCGCCAGCGTCGCCCCCGCCCACGTGATCCCCATCCCGAACGTGACCAGCCGCCGGACCCCCGCGAAGACCTCCGCCATGTCCCGCGCGCGGAGCGTGAGGGCCCCCTCGAAGAGGATGATGGCCACGGCGATCTTGACGAGGATCTCGAGGCCGCGGCCGAGCGCCTCGGGCCGGACCAGCCCCGCCCCGTCCGGGCCCAGGGCCGTCCCGAAGGCGAGGAGGAAGACGATGCTCGGGAACCGGAGGCGGTCCGCCACCAGCAGCCCCGTCACGCCCGCCACGACGGCGAGCACGCACATCAGCATGACCTGGTGGGTGGACATGGCGCGGAAGCTCCCGGGGGCGCGGTACTCTAGCACGCCGCGGAGGGGCCGACAAGCCCGCGCCGGCGGCGGACGCCGCCACCGGATTTGATTTTTGCGGAGGATGTCTTCAAGGCCTACAACGACCGCCACGGGCATCTGGCGGGTGACGCGGCCCTGAAGGCCGTGGCGCGCGCGCTTCGCGACGTCGTGCGAGGCTCGGACACGGCGGCCCGGTACGGCGGTATGGCTGTCGACACGCAAGTCCGGGCGGCCCCGGGACGCCGGGGCGGGGTGACCGGGCGGCTCCGTGCAGCATGCGGGCGAGGCCGGATCAGGCCTTCTGCGTCGGCACCTGCATGATCCGGGCCAGGCGGTCCACCGCGCCGCGGAGCAGGTGCAGCTCCGGCTTGGACAGGCGCTGCACGCCCTTCAGGACCCGGCTCCGCGGGGGCTCCGGCAGGCGCGGCAGGATGGCGCGGCCGCGCGGGGTGAGCCGGAGGTGGACGACCCGCCGGTCCTCGGTGTCGCGCTCCCGCATCGCGTAGCCCGCCTTCTCCATCCGGTCGACGATCCCGCTCACCGTGCTGATGTGCAGGTGCATCGCCTCCGCCAGGTCCCCCATGGTCAGCGAGTTCCGCCGGGAGAGGGTCCGGAGGGCCCAGATCTGCGGGCCCGAGACCCCGAAGGCCCGGAAGGCGTACTTCGAGAAGGCGTCCACGTCCTGGAAGATCTTGTGGATCGTCTGGACGATGTGAGCGACATCGCTGCGCGGGGCGGTCTCTTCCTCTTTCTTGTTCTTGATGCGCGGCATGAGGCGTAACGTAGCAAGTCCCCCCCCCCCTGTCAATTTCCCGGAGGCACGGGGTTGACGCGGGATTATGTTTTGTGTACAAAACATATGGAGGGCGGGGCCGTGCATCAGGAGATGCCGCCTGGAATCGCTCCGGGCCGCCTTCCGCGAGACCCGGGCGGCGGTCGCGGGGCTGCCGTCCCGGCGGCGGACGCGACGGGCCTGGTCGACCTCCTCACGCTCAAGGATGGCCGCGTCCGCGAGGTCCGCATCCTTGCCGTCACGCGCGAGGGCGTTCTCTACACGCTCCCCGGCCAGACGGGGCGGATCCGCTGCCTCGTGGAGCTGAAGCGGCCGGACGCGGTCCGGCGGGCGTGCGACGAGGCGGTCCGCGCGATGCCGGGCAGCCCGGACGTCCGCGCCCTGGCCGCCAACACGCTCGGCGACCTGGCGCTGGCGCAGGCCCGGGGGAGTGCCGAGACCGTGGCGCTCAAGAAGGCCCTGATGCACTACCTGCGGGTGGTCATCCTGTTCGGCCCGGACGCAGGCGGGCCGGCCGGCGAGCACGCCCGGGCCCTGGTCCAGGCCGGCTGTTGTTTCGACCGGCTGGCCGGGCTTCAGGCGGACTCGGAACGCCGACAGGCGTTCCGGGCGAGGGCCCGCGCGCTCTTCAAAGACGCGGCGAAAGAGGTCTCGCCGTCGGCCGCGCCCTGGATGGAGCGGGCGAAGGCGGCACTGGCCCGGGACGCCTCCTGACGCATGCGGCGCGCCCCGGGGCCCCGTCTCCTTACTGTTGTGGAAAAGGGGTTTCTGATCGTGTATAACACTCGGCCGGAGCCCTGGATGCTTCCATCCCCCCCTCCTGCGCCTGGCCTTCCGGCGCGCGTTCGGGAGCCGATGTCCATGCGCGTCTGGCCCGGCAAGCCCTATCCCCTCGGCGCCACATGGGACGGCGCGGGCGTCAACTTCGCGATCTTCTCCGAGCACGCCACCCGGATCGAGCTCTGCCTGTTCGACCGGGTGGAGGCGGCGAGGGAGTCCCACCGCATCCCGCTGCCCGAGCAGACCCACATGATCTGGCACGGCTATCTGCCCGACATCCGCCCGGGCCAGCTGTACGGCTACCGCGTCCACGGCCCCTACGACCCGAAGGCCGGCCATCGGTTCAATCCCCACAAGGTCCTCCTCGATCCCTATGCCAAGGCGGTCGGGCGCACCATCCGCTGGGGCGACAACCGCATGTTCGGATACCGTGTCGGCGACCCGAAAGAGGACCTGTCGTTCGACAAGCGCGACAACGCGGCGCAAGCCCCTCTCGGGATGGTGGTCGACCCCGCCTTCCAGTGGGGGGACGACCGTCCGCCGCGCACGCCCTGGCACAAGACGTTCATCTACGAGCTGCACGTCAAGGGATTCACCAAACGCCACCCGGAGGTCCCCGAGCCCCTGCGGGGCACGTACGCCGGCCTGGTTTCCGAGCCCGCGATCCGGCACCTGACGGAGCTCGGCGTCACCGCCGTCGAGCTGATGCCCGTCCACCATCACGTCATCAGCCGCCATCTGGTCGATCGCGGCCTCACCGACTACTGGGGCTACAACACGCTCACCTACTTCGCCCCCGACTCGCGGTACGCCCGGGTGAGGAACCCGCAGAACATCGTGCGGGAGTTCAAGACGATGGTCCGCACGCTTCACTCCGTCGGGATCGAGGTGATCCTCGACGTCGTCTACAACCACACGGGCGAGGGAAACCACCTCGGTCCCACGCTCTCCCTGCGCGGGGTCGACAACGCCTCCTACTACCGGCTCCGTGCCGAGAATTCCCGCTACTACGAGGACTTCACCGGCTGCGGGAACACCCTGAACCTCCGTCACCCGTCCGTCCTGCAGCTGATCATGGACAGCCTCCGATACTGGGTGCTGGAGATGCACGTGGACGGCTTCCGGTTCGACCTCGCCAGCGCGCTGGCCCGCGAGCTCTTCGCCGTCGACAAGCTGAGCGCCTTCTTCGACGTGATCCAGCAGGACCCGGTCCTCTCGCAGGTGAAGCTGATTGCCGAGCCGTGGGACCTCGGCGAGGGCGGCTACCAGGTGGGCAACTTCCCCGTCGGCTGGGCGGAGTGGAACGGGAAGTACCGCGACACGGTGCGCCGCTTCTGGAAGGGGGATGGCGGCGTGGTGGCGGAGTTCGCCACGCGCCTCAGCGGCAGCAGCGACCTCTACGGCCAGAGCGGCCGCCACCCCTACGCCAGCGTCAACTTCGTCACCGCCCACGACGGCTTCACCCTCCACGACCTCGTCAGCTACAACGAGAAGCACAACGAAGCCAACGGCGAGGAGAGCCGGGACGGGCACAACGAGAACCTGAGCTGGAACTGCGGCGCCGAGGGGCCGACGGACAACCCGGCCATCCGCGCCCTCCGCGAACGGCAGAAACGGAACCTCCTGGCCACCCTCCTCCTCTCCGAGGGCATCCCCATGATCTGCAGCGGGGATGAGATGGGACGGACACAGCGGGGCAACAACAACGCCTACTGCCAGGACAACGAGATCAGCTGGCTGGACTGGGACCTGGACGGGGACCGGGCGGCCCTCCTCCGGTTCGCGCGCCGGGTCATCCGCCTCTGGAAGGAGCAGCCCATCCTCCAGCGGCGCCGGTTCTTCCAGGGGCGGCCGATCCGCGGCACGAACGTGAAGGACATCCTCTGGCTGGACCCCGACGGAGCGGAGATGAACGACGACGCCTGGTTCGCCCCCTTCGTCCGCTGCCTCGGCATCCGGATGGCGGGCGAGACCGGCGAGGTGGACGAGCGCGGCCGGCCGATCGTCGGCGACACGCTCCTCCTCCTCCTCAACGCCCACCACGAGGAGATCCGCTTCGCCCTGCCGAAAGAGGGCGAGGGGCTCGGTTGGGAGCGCCTGCTCGACACCTCGGACGACGAGGCCCCGCCCGCCGTCTTCAACGGCGAGCGGCGTTACCTCCTCCAGGGCCGCTCCCTGGCCGTGTTGCGCCGCATCACCCGAAAGGACAAGGCATGAGCGCCCCTGCGACCCCGCGACCGGCCGGCACCGGACCCGACCTCCCCCGCCCCTCGGCCCGCCGCGTTCCCCCTCCCCCCCGCGTTGTCTTCGAGAAGGTCTCCCCCGAGATCGACGGCGGCCGCTTCCCGGTCAAGCGGACCCCCGGCGACCGCGTCGTCGTCCTGGCCGACGTCTTCGCCGACGGCCACGACGAGCTGGCTTGCCTCCTGAAGGTCCGGCGGGAGGAGGAGCGGCGGTGGACCGAGCATCCCATGGCCTTCTTCGACAACGACCGCTGGCGGGGCGAGTTCCGCGTCGGCGCCCCCGGCCGCTACCGCTACACCCTCGAGGGGTGGGTCGACGCGTTCCGGACCTGGCGCCGGAACATGACGAAGTGGCTGGCCGCCGGGCAGGACGTGACAGTCGAGCTGAAGATCGGGGCGAAGCTCGTGGCGGAAGCCGCGAAGCGCGCCTCGGGGGCGGACGGGCGGGCGCTCGCCCGCTGGGCGGAGACGCTCCGGCGGCCCGGCGATCCGACCGCGGCCGCCCGCCGCGCGCTGGACGACAGCCTGGCGGCGCTCATGGACCGGAACGCCGACCGCCGGCTCGCCGCGCACCTCCCCCGGGAGCTGGAGGTCGTCGTCGAGCGCGAGCGCGCCCGGTTCAGCGCCTGGTACGAGCTCTTCCCCCGCTCCTGTTCGCCCGACCCGGCGCGGCACGGGACGTTTCGCGACGTCGTCGACCGCCTCCCCTACGTCGCCGGGATGGGGTTCGACGTCCTCTATCTTCCCCCCATCCACCCCATCGGGCTCACCCACCGCAAGGGGCCGAACAACAGCGTCCTCTGCCGGCCGGGCGACCTCGGCAGCCCGTGGGCCATCGGGTCGGCGGAGGGCGGCCACACGGCCTTCCACCCGCAGCTGGGGACGCGCGAGGACTTCCGGCGCCTCGTCGCCGCCGCGAAGGGGCACGGCCTCGAGCTCGCCCTCGACATCGCCTTCCAGTGCGCCCCCGATCACCCGTGGGTGAAGCGGCACCCGGAATGGTTCCGCAAGCGCCCGGACGGCGCCATCCAGTACGCCGAGAACCCGCCGAAGAAGTACCAGGACATCTACCCGCTCGACTTCGCGACGCCGGACCGCGAGGGGC
>CAYUME010000126.1:6165-9843 GCA_964445475.1 uncultured Planctomycetia bacterium | reverse complement strand
GGGAAGCGCCGCGAGGACGAGCCAGTGGCCGCCGAGGGGGTCGCGGTAGGGCGCCAGCGCCGCCCCGCCGTCGGATTCGATCGCCTGCGCGAGCGCCTCGACCTCTTTCGGGACCGCCCCCTGCAGTTCGGCCGGGGCCAGGCCGGCCGAGCCGGGCGCGGCCGCGGCCTTCTTCTTCCGGCGGGGCGCGGCGGGCTTGGCGGACCTGGGCTTAGGCGATTTCGCCATGGAGGCGCCTTTCGGGTAACGGGTCGTCGTGGCACGTCGGACGGAGCGCGGATTATACTGCGGGGGCGGGGGGGGAGCGAGAAAGAACGGCCCGGCGAAGATCCCGCGTGTCGAATCCCCCTCAACGACGGAGGGATGACCGGTAGACTTCCTTTCAGTACCCGCAACCTATATACATGTATTACATCGTAATGCAAGTATGACCATCGGCCGGAATCCGGCTGGCGTGTACGACGCCCCCGGCGGGGGCGGCTAGGCCGCGCGACGGCGCGCCCGATCCCCTCCGGCGCGGACGCTCACCGGACGTAATGGAGCGTCCGGTCCTGCGCGGGATCGTCGAAGGCCGCGGGATCGAGCTCGACCGAGGCCGGCCGCGTCCCCACGCCGATCCGGCCGACCGGGTGGCGGCCGCCGGTGTAATAGTTGACGATCGAGAACCGCGCGCAGGGCCGGTTCCCCGCCGGATCGAGGATCGCCAGCGCGAGGATCTTCTCCCCGCTTCCCGCCGAGGTCGGGATCGTGAATCGCCCCTCCACGCGCACGGGCCGCGGCTTCTCCGCATACGCTCCCGCCGCCGCGTCCCACCCGTCGCCCGGCAGCCATTGGCGCGCGTCGGCGTCCTTGAAGATCCCCGACCAGAGGACCGCCTTCGTCTTCGGGTCGAGCAGGCTCGCCTCGACCGGCCAGTTGTAATAGAGCGGGGTCGCGCCGAGGTTGCGGACGACGAAGGAGACCGCGAACGGCTGCTGCGGCATGAGCCGCGCCGGGTAGCGGACCTCGTCGATCACGAACCGGTATCCGAAGGCGCGCTGGACCTCCTCCGCGCCCGCGCGGGCCTTCCCGTCCTTCGCGTTGTAGTCGGCCACCCAGCCGAGGTGGTTGGCATGGAGGCGGAAGACCGTGTCGACCAGGAAGCGCCGGTGGGCGGGGTCGGAGACCGTGTCGTCCGGGCTGTCGCCGGGCTGGATCTTGAAGTTGCCCCAGTCGTAGGCCACCTCGCCGCCGATCGGCGCCGTCTTCCAGCGCGGGCTGATCTTTTCGATCCCCGCGCCATGGGACTTCATCTGGTCCTGGTGGGCGAAGGAGTCCCAGTAGATGCCGAAGGCGTAGCCCGCGAAGTCCCACGGGTGGCGGACCATGACCTTCTTGTTCCGGAACGCCTTCGTGAAGGCGTCGCCGAGGAGCTTCTGCATGTCGGGCGGGATGGCGGGGCTGTGGTGCTCGCCCCACTTGCCGATGAGGCCCATCTGGACGAAGGCCACGCGGGGATCGTCGTCCCAGCATGCGCCCAGACGGGCGACGAGGCGGAGGACGCGGCGCTTGAAGAGGTCGCTGGAATAGTCGTCAGCCTTCATGTCCGACGGCCAGTACTTCTGGTCGTCCTTCGACCAGTGGAGGTAGACGCGGGGGATGACCTTGAGGTTCTGGTCCTCGACGCCCTTCCACTTCGCGTCGCAGAAGGCGCGGATCGTCTCGATCCCGTCGGACTCGGCGTTCTCGATCTCGTTCCACTTGATGTAGTGACGGGCGAGGGTGGCGTACTCGTGCTCGAAGGCGCGTCGGCCGAGATCGGGGCGGAAGCCCATGAGGGGGTTGCGGAGCGCCCGGGTGTATTCCGCCGGCCGGACGGTGACCGTGTCCTGGGCGGGGGCCTCGGGGGAGGCGACGAGGGCGGCCGCGAGCGACAGGAGGGCGGCGGCGCGGCGTCCCGCACGGCCCCGGGGCATTGCCATCCTGGAGGCTCCCGACATGGATCCCGGCCTTGCCGGTTCCGACCGGCGCTCCATCTAATGTCGCACAGGGCGGGGCGGGTGTCACGCCGGAGGAAAGAAAGGGCGTCGGGGTCGGGAGAAGGGATCGGGGTCGCCAGAGGCCGGATGCACCCCGCCCCCCGGCGTGGCGGCATTGTACAAACAGGGCAAGCCCGGGGCTGGCGCGGAGGGGTCAGACGACACGCGGGCACCCAGCGCGCCAGATCCGCGGAAACTCCACAGGCCCCAATCCGCCAAGACACGACAACGGGACCGCGCCGGCTGCGAGCATCCTGCGATGGCACAAAAGCGGCATTGAAGCTGCGGCGAGGGACGCATGCGCGTCGTCATGCGAAACCTTGGACTCTTCCAGCTGTTTATATTAATATCCCGGGCGGCCGCCACCTCCCCCTTTAGGAGAGACGTCATGCCCTCCTCCACGAGCCTCCCCCGCCGACGCGTCCTCGCCGGAGCCTCCGCAGCCGTCGCCGCCCCGTTCCTCCTTCCCGCCCGCGTCTTCGGGGCCGGCGACCGGATCGTCTTCGGCGTCATCGGCGTCAACGGGCAGGGGCTGTCCGACATGGGCGGCGTCAAGAGCCAGGTCGCCGCCGTCTGCGACGTCGACAAGAACCACGTCGCCCGCGCCGTCGAGCGCCTCGGCGGCAAGGTCGAGGGCTTCGGCGACTACCGGAAGCTCCTCGAGCGGAAGGACATCGACGCCGTCATCGTCGCCACCCCCGACCACTGGCACGCGCTGATCACGATCGACGCCTGCAAGGCCGGCAAGGACGTCTACTGCGAGAAGCCGCTGACGCTGGCGATTGCCGAGGGGCGGAAGATGGTGGAGGTGGCGCGGGCGCAGAAGCGGATCGTCCAGACCGGCTCGCAGCAGCGCTCCGGCAAGGATTTCCTTCTCGCCTGCGAGCTCGTCCGGAACGGCCGCCTCGGGAAGCTCCAGAAGGTCTTCGTCGGCCTTCCCGGCGCGAACTTCAAGGGCCCGCCCGTCCCCGACTCCGAGCCGCCCGCCTACCTCGACTACGACTTCTGGCTCGGCCCGGCCCCGAAGCGCCCGTACAACGAGAAGCGCGTCCACTACAACTTCCGCTTCTTCTGGGACTACTCCGGCGGCCAGATGACCAACTTCGGCGCCCACGACATCGACATCGCCCAGTGGGGCCTCGGCATGGACGAGTCCGGGCCCGTCGCCGTCGAGGGGACCGGCACGTTCCACCCCGAGAAGTGGTTCGAGGTCACCCAGGGCTGCCGCGTCACGCACACCTACGCCAGCGGCGTCCAGCTGATCGTCGGCCAGGGCCAGAAGGACGTCCCCGGCAACGTGACTTTCATCGGCTCGGACGGCGAGATTCACGTCAACCGCGGCAAGATCACGAGCAAGCCGGAGGAGATCATCAAGCAGCCGCTCAAGGAAGGCGACGTCCGCCTTTACGAGAGCCGGAGCCACATGGGCAACTTCCAGGACTGCGTCAAGAGCCGGAAGCTCCCGATTTGCGACGTGGAGATCGGCCACCGCAGCGCCACCGTCTGCCACCTCGGCAACATCGCGATCCGGACGGGGAAGAAGCTGGTGTGGGACCCCACGACGGAGCAGATCACCAACGACAAGGAGGCCGCGGCGATGGTCGCGCGGCCCTACCGCGCGCCCTGGACGCTGTAGGCCGCCAGGCGCGGGCGCCCGCGG
>CAYUME010000126.1:0-6155 GCA_964445475.1 uncultured Planctomycetia bacterium | reverse complement strand
GCACCGCCGGGAGCCGGGTATCGTATAGAAGGACCGGGCGCGCGAAACGGGGACCAGCGGGGGGAGCGCCGCCATGAGACGCAGGTCCTTCCAGGCGAACGAGAAGGTCCGCGTCGCCCTCGTCGGACTCGGCGGGCGCAGGTCGTAGGCGCGATGCCCAAGCTCTTCCGGGTCGTCGCCCTCTGCGACGTGAACCGGCAGAAGGCCGAGGAGGCCTACCGGAAGCTGCCCGACCTCCCGCGGTTCGCTGATTTCCGGAAGCTGTTCGACGAAAAGAGAGGAGTTCGTCGCCATAGGACGCAACTCAAAGTATAAATTGCATTGAACCGCTTGGCTGTAAATCACAAGTACTTATTAAAGAGCATATTGCGCTGTTCGTACGGAACTTGTTCTTGCTTATTCGGAATTAACATACACAAATCAGTCAAGAATATAATATAATTTTAACTATTGACATCATATATAATATATGATATATGTAAATCAGTTGTATTATGAGATTATATTGATATGAAAATTAATCGATTGTCGTTGAGCGAGCAGATCCGAGACGAACTCTTGCTGAGGATCGGCAATGGTGACCTGCTCCCCGGATCGCGCGTCGTCGAATCGGTGGTCGCCAAGGAATTCGGCGTCAGCTCCATCCCCGTTCGCGAGGCCATCCGCGAGCTGGTGGCCATGGGGATGCTCGAGTACGGCCACCACAAGGGCGGGCGGGTCCGAGAGGTGGGAATCCCCGAGACCATCCAGGCCCTGCAGGTCCGCTCGGCGCTGGAATCTCTGGCGGCGCGGCTGGCGGGGATGTCTCTCCAGCAGCGACTGGGGACGATCCGGGGGGCGGTGCGACAGATCGTCGAGGCGTCGCAGCGCCACGATTACGTCTCGTTCCAGAAGGCCAACACGGTGTTCCACCGGGAGATCGTGGAGGCGTCAGGGAACGGCATCCTGCTGAGGATGTGGAAGACGCTGGCCTTCGAGGTCCGCACGCGGGCCATCATGGAGTACATCGCCGTGGCCGATCCGGTCTCGATCGCGCGCGAACACGAGGCGGTGGCCGAGGCGATCGCGGGCGGCGACGTCGAGCGGGCGGCCGCCCTCCTGGCGGATCATTCCGTCCACCTCGTCGATCACCTCCGGCGGGCGATGGCGCTCCATCCGGGGACCCCCCAGCCGGTAACGGAGGAGACGGGCCCCCGACGCCCTGTTGGGAAAGTGTGAATCGGCATCCACTCCGAGGCCCGACGCTCCGCCCTCCGAGGGCGGCGTGCGAGGGGGGCCCGGAAGGTCCGGGGACAGGGGTCGGCCGACCCCGAAATCCCGATGGAAAGGGGGCTTCCATGAGGCGAAGGGCATTGCTGCGGAGGGCGGCGGCGGCCGGGGCGGGGGTGGTCCTCCTTCGGGACGCCCGGTCGGCCTGGTCCTTCCAGGCGAACGAGAAGGTCCGCGTCGCCCTCGTCGGCCTCAGCGGCCGCGGCTCCTGGTTCGTCGAGACGATGCCCAAGCTGTCGCAGGTCGTTGCGCTCTGCGACGTGAACGACCAGAAGGCCGAGGAGGCCTGCAAGCGGATGCCCGACCTGCCGCGCTTCAAGGACTTCCGGAAGATGCTGGACGCGAAGCGGGAGATCGAGGCGGTCGTCGTCGCCACGCCCGACCACATGCACGTCCCGATCTCCGTCGCCGCGATGCGGCACGGCAAAGGCGTCTACGTCGAGAAGCCGATGGCGCACAACCCGTACGAGGCGCGGCTGATGCGGCGCGTGGCCCGGGAGATGAAGGTCGCGACGCAGATGGGGAACCAGGGGACGGCCAGCCCCGGCTTCCGGCGGGCGCTCGAGCTGCTCCGGGCCGACGCGATCGGCGAGATCCGGGAGGTCCACGTGTGGAAGGACAGCGGCGGGTCGGGACGCACGGACCCTCCGAAGGGGACGGATCCGATCCCCGACTACCTCGACTGGGACCTGTGGTTGGGTCCCGCCGCCGAGCGGCCATTCCACCGCGAGTGGATGAAGTGGCACGGCTGGCGCGACTTCGCGACGGGCAACCTCGGCAACTGGGGGTCCCACAGCGCCAACGTCTTCTTCATGGCCCTCGACCTGCCCCTCCTCTGGCACGCGAGCCCCGTCCCGAGCCCGCATCCCTTCCTCCGGGTCGAGGCGAAGGTCTCCGAGATCAACGCCCTCGCCTTCCCGCGGTGGGAGGTCGTCTCCTACGGCGTGCCCGCCCGGGGCGGGCGGCCCCCCGTCCCGGTCACGTGGCACAACGGGAACGCCCCGGGATCCAACCGCCGCCGGGCGGAACTCGCCGGCGACGCCGGCGAGCCGGCGAAGCTGGAGCACGCCGGCGTCGTCTTCGTGGGGGCGAAGGGCCGGCTCGTCTCCAACGGGCACAACACGGTCTTCCGGCTCCTGCCCGCGGCCGATTTCAAGGACGTCCAGTGCACCCGGCCGGAGACCGTCGAGACGTCCCGCGGCCACGAGATGGAGTGGCTGATCGCCTGCCGCGGCGGGAAGCCGGCGTGGTCGAACTTCGACTACGCCGGCCCGCTCGAGGAGTTCCTCCTGCTCGGCAACGTCGCGACGCGCTTCGAGGGGCCCCTGGACTACGACCCGGTCGACGGGAAGATCGTCAACAACCCGGAGGCCGACAGGGCGCTGAAGCGGGACTACCGGAAGGGATGGGAGCTCTGACGCTCGTCCGACGGGGATTCGCCCCGCTCATCCCCGTCGGGCTCGCTTTGCAACAAACGGCGCGTCATACTGCCGCCGCGCCGTTTGTTGCATATCACGGACAAGCCGGGGAAACAGGGGATGAGAGCGCTGCACCGGCAAACCCCATCCTGTTCTTGGCGTCTATTCCTTGGCGCCCTTGGCGTTTTGGCGGCCTTTTCTTCTTTCACCCGCGCCGAGGATGCCGTCCCGCCCCACCGCGCGAAGCAGATCCGCGACGCCGCCCCGGAGAAGCCGCGCGTCGCCCCGAAGCGGGCCCGCCGCGTCCTCGTCTTCGTCACCCCGCCCCACCTGATGCCGAAGGACCCCCACAAGGGATACAACATCCCCTACGCGGCCTGCGCCCTGAAGGCGCTCGGGGAGAAGACCGGCGCCTTCGAGGCCGTCGTCGGCGACGACCTGGCCCTCTGCCGCCCCGCGTCCCTCGCGACATTCGACGCGATCGCCCTCGCCAACACCTCCGGCCCCTGGATCGCGCCGTCCGACGAGGCGATGGAGCGGCTGAAGGACCTCGGCGACAAGGCGGCGGCGGAGGGCGTCCTCCGGAAGGGCCTCCTCGACTTCGTCGCGAACGGCGGCGGCCTCTTCGCCATCCACTTCGCGATCGGCGGGAACGCCCACTGGCCGGAGTTCCGGGACCTGCTCGGCGCCGCCTTCGACGGCCATCCCTGGAACGAGGAGGTCGGGATCCGGGTGGACGAGCCGGACCACCCCCTCGTCGCCGCGTTCGGCGGGAAAAGTTTCCGCCTGGCGGAGGAGATCTTCCAGTACAAGGCGCCGTACGCGCGGGAGAAGGTGCGGGTGCTCCTCTCGCTCGACACGGCGACGACGAACATGGGCGTGAAGTGGATCAACCGGAAGGACAACGACTTCGCGCTGGCGTGGGTGAAGCCGCACGGCCGGGGGCGGGTCTTCTACACGGCCATCGGCCACCGGACGGAGCACTTCTGGGATCCACGGATCCTGCAGTTCTACCTGGACGGGCTTCAGTTCGCGACGGGGGACCTGGGGGCGCCGGTGAACCCGGTCGCGAAATGAGCCGCGTCGAACAGGGGGGGCCATGAGACCGACGACGATCGCGGCGGCCGTGCTTGCCCTGGCGCCGTGGCCCGCGGCCGCGCGGCCGGAGGTGGTGCCGCCGACGGAGGCGCAGGCCGGGAAGATCGAGGCGGCCGCGCCCGCCGGGGCGCCCGTCCAGCCGGCGAAGCCCCGGAAGATCCTTGTCTGGTGCCACGCATGGGCCCACCTTCCCAACCCGTTTGCCAACCGGGCGCTTGAGATCCTCGCCCGGAAGACCGGGGCGTTCGAGGCGGTCGTCAGCGACGACCCCGCGGCGCTCCTGCCGGACGCACTGGCCGCCTACGACGCCCTCGTGATGAACAACATCCACGAGCGCGAGCCGTTCCTGCCCGAGGACCTCAAGCTGCGCCCCGCGGACGAGCAGGCGGCGCTCCGCGCACGCGACCGGAAGATCAAGGCCGGCATCCTGGACTTTGTCTCGGGAGGGAAGGGCCTGGTTGGGATCCACGCCGCCACCGCCGCTTTCCAAGGCTGGCCGGAATACGGCGGGATGATCGGGGGCTATTACGGGGGGCATATGGTCGAGGACGTGGCGATCCGCCTGGAGGAGCCCGGGCATCCCCTGGTGGCCTGCTTCGGGGGCGGGCCCTTCCGGATCCGCGACGAGATCTACATCATGAAAGCCCCCTATGCGCGGGAGACGCTGCGGGTGCTGATGAGCCTCGACCTGGAGCGGATGAAGGACCCGGAAAAGCGGGCGGACAAGGACTACGCGATCAGCTGGGTGAAGCCCCACGGGAAGGGGCGTGTCTTCTACACGACGCTGGGGCACATGCCCGAGACGTATTGGAACCCGCTGTTCCTGAGGCACCTCCTGGCGGGCGTCCAGTTCGCGACCGGCGACCTGGCGGCGGAGGCGGCGCCGCGCGGGAATTGATCCGCGCCGGTCTAAGGGCTCCGCGTGGCCCGAGAGGGACGGCCAAACACCGGCCGGTCATGTGAGGGGCGTCAACCCCGCGCGGCGACGCGCGAAGGGGTAAGGGAGAAGGTGTCTCCCCCGTCCGCTCGCGCCGCCCCGCCCCTCTTGTGAGGGGCGGGGTCCGTGGAGCGGGGGGACTCGCGGGTGTCGTACCCTCCCCCCTCGTCACCCCCGCCGTGCGGTGTCGGCGGTGGCACGGTGGGACACGGCCTGCGACACGCGGCGAGGGATCGCGTCATTGACGGATGGGCGGAAACCCGTCGTCTCGAAGGAACCAGCTCGGAGGATGTTCGCATGCATCGAATCGCACGCGCAATACTCACCGGGGCGTCCCTCGCCGTCGCGGCGTCGTGTGCCTTCGCGGAAGACTTTGTCCCCTTCCCCGTCGAATGGCCCCGCGAGGCCGTTCGGTCCCCCGCGGACCTCTCTTTCCTCCTGGACGCCCCCGCGGGAAAGGACGGCTTCGTCCGCGTCGAAAACGGCCGTTTCGTCCTTCCCGGCGGGAAGCGCCTCCGCATCTGGGGCGTCAACATCACGGGCCGGGCCGCCTTCCCGGAGCCCGGGGAGGCCGCGGCCCTCGCCGCCCACCTCGCCCGGCTCGGCATCAACGGCGTCCGCTTCCACTTTCTCGACACCCCCTGGGCCCTGCTCGACGCGAAGCGGGACGACACCCGCGCCCTCGACGCGGAGCGCCTCGACCGGCTCGACCGCTTCGTCGCCGAGCTCAAGACGCGCGGCGTCTACTCGAACCTCAACCTCAACGTCGGCCGCCGCTACAAGCCGGGCGACGGCGTGCGCGAGGCGGAGCTGCTCGGCGTCGGGAAGGGCGCGACCTACTTCGACCCGCGGCTGATCGAGCTGCAGAAGGAGTACGCCCGCCAGCTGCTGACCCACGTGAACCCGCACACGGGAGCCGCCTACGCTGCGGAGCCGGCCGTCGCCCTCGTCGAGCTGGTCAACGAGAACTCCCTCGTCGAGTCCTGGTTCGCCGGGCGGCTCCGCGGGGCGATCGCGCAGAAGCCGTCGGACGTCTGGAGCGATGTCCCGGCGTCGTACGCGGCGCAGCTGACGGAGCGCTACAACGCCTGGCTCGCGGCGAACCGGAAGCCGGAGGAGGTCGCGCGGATCCGGGCGGAGGCGGGCGCTGCCGCCGGCGCGCCCGTGCCCCGCCTCGTCCCCGAGCAGTTCGGCAAGGCCTCGGAGGAGCGCTTCCGGGCCGAGGCGGCGTTCTACATGGACGTCGAGCGCGGTTACTTCAGGGAGATGGCTGGCTTCCTCCGCGAGGAGCTGAAGGTCCGCGTCCCGATCGCCGGCAGCAGCGACCACAGCCACGGGAAGTCCGGTTACCCTCACGCGGCCGGCCTGGCGACCCTCGACGTTGTCGACGGCCACGTCTACTGGCAGCACCCCAGTTACGTCCGCGAGCCCGG
>CAYUME010000125.1:0-9938 GCA_964445475.1 uncultured Planctomycetia bacterium | reverse complement strand
CCTCAGCGGCGAAACCCGCCTGTGCGGCGGACGGACGGGCCGGGGCGTCCCCCCCCTACGGCAGGAGCTGCACGCACCGCAGCGACCGGTCGTCGCGCAGGACGAGCCGGCCGCCGGCGTAGGCGGGATTGCACCACGTCTTCCCGCTGACCTGGGCGCGCCCGATCTCGCGGTAGGCCGACGGGTCGGCGGCGAAGAGGACCAGCTGGCCGCCGTCGGTGAGCGCCAGGAGGTTCTCCCCGGCCACGACGAACGACGCGTGGTCCTGGCTCACGAATCCCCCCTGCGCCCACGCCTGCCGCCCCGTCTTCGCCTCCACGCAGACCAGTTTCTTGCCCGGACCGAGCCCGTAGACGTGCGCGCCGACCGTGACCGGGCTCGAGAAGTTGATGGCCGACGCCTTCTCCGTCCACGCCCGCTCCGCTTTCACGGCCCCCCCGGACTTCGTCACCCGGACCCCGACGAGCCCGACCTGGTGCGAGGAGACGACGACGGTGTCGTCCACGACGACCGGCGTCGTCACGTGCCGACCGAAGGCGGTCTTCATCGGGTCGCGCCAGAGCAGCTTGCCCGTCGCGGCATCGAGCCCGACCACGCCCTCGGACGTGAAGCTGACGACGTGCTTGACGCCGGCGATCGTCGCCAGGACCGGCCCGGCGTAGCCGGGAACGTCGTTCTGGGACCTCCAGATCACCTTGCCGTCCGCCTTGTTGAAGCAGACGACGCTGGCGCCCTCCTGTCCCCCGACGCCGACGTAGAGGCGCTCGCCGTCCACGAGCGCGGAGCCGTTGTAGCCGTGGCGGCTTGCGCCGGTCGCCTGCCCCTGCTCGCCGATGAAGATCGCCTTGAAGTCCTTGACGAAGCTCACCCCCCAGACCGGCTTCCCGTCCGCGGCCCGCAGGCACCGGAACTCGCCCCGGCACGACTGGAGGTAGACGCGGTCGCCGTCCACGACCGGCGTGCTCCGCGGCCCGGGCACGCTCTGGCCGTCCTTGAAGACCTCGTCGAGCGGCGCCTGCCACGCCTCCTTCCCGGTGGCCGCGTCGAGGGCGTGGACGACCTCCTTCCCCTCCTGGTGGTCGAGCACGAAGACCTTGCCGCCGCTCACGACCGGCGATCCGAGCCCGTCGCCGATCGGGATTTTCCAGACCTCCTTCGGCTCGGCCGGCAGCGTTTTCGGGACGGGGACGCCTGCGGGGACGTGGCCGTCGTTGGACGGCCCGCGCCAGCGGGGCCAGTCGGCGGTCGCCGCGGGGAGACCGGGGCACGCCAGGAGGCAGAGGCCGCCGACCAGCCGGACGCGAAGTCGCATGGGATCGCCCTCGACTTGGGATCGCTCCGGGGGCGATCCCGCGGCCGGAAATGTCGCCGCCGGATTATACGCCCCTTTTTCGTGACCGTCACGACGATGTGCGCTAGGCTTGCGGGTGGGAGGGGTTGGTCCGCCGGCACGCGAGTCGTCGCTTCCGGCGGCGGACAACCCCGATCCGTCGCGTCCCCCATCGGGGTTGTCCCCCGCCGGGTGGAAACGACGCCTTGCGACGGGGGCCCAGCCCCACCCCCCGCGGTTCGGGTGGCCCATGAACGACACCGTCTACGACGACCGCTTCGCCGAGCTGGCCCGGGGGCTCCGCTTCGCGACGGACGAGGACCTCGCGGCCGCCCGGAAAAGCCGTGACGAGCAGGCACGCGACGGCCGCCGATCCACTCTCGGCGAGACCCTCGTCCGGCTCGGCACCCTTTCCTTCGCCCAGCACGAGGCGATCGACCGTCGCCTCCAACTGCAACCGGAGGCCGGGATCCCGGCGTCCCGGCCCGCGCCCCCGCCCGTCCCGCCGTGCCGTTCCGCCGCGCCCCGGGAGCCGGTGCCGGCGCCGTTGGCCTACGGCCTTGTCGGTGGGGTCGCGCTCGCCGCGCTGGCCGCCGGCCTCGTGACGTCGGGGACGTTCCGGACCGGCGGTCCCGGCGTCGTCCCGCCCGCGGCGGCCGTCCGTACGCCGGACGAGACGCGTCCCGCCGACACGGCCGCCCGGCCTGCCGCCGCGCCGGAAGCGCCCCGCGAGGCGGCGCACCGGATGGAATCCCCGCCGGCACCGTTCGTGGCCATTCCCCCGCCTTCCCCGATGCCCCCCTTCCCCGCGCCGCGGCCGGACGGCTTGGTCGGTTATTGGGCGCTGGACGACGGATCCGGCATGCGGGCCGGCGACGCCTCGGGCCAGGGACACGACGGGACGCTGCGCGGCCGCCCGGCCTGGACGCAGGGACCCGTCGGCGGGGCGCTGGCGTTCGACGGGACCCGGGACTGCGTGGACACGGCGTTCAAGACGGACCTGGCGCAATGGACGATCGCCTGCTGGGCCCGGAGTCCCGAGCCCCCCGCGAACCGCTTCCCCGACGGACCCGTGCACCGCGAGAAGGGTTTTCAGATCAACTGGGATCACCCGGTCGCCCGCTTCCGCGGGGCGGCGGGCGTCTGCGTACGGGGCCAGTGGCACCTGGCGTCCTTCGGCCCGCTTGAGGCAGACCGGTGTTTTCACCTGGCCGCGACGTACGACGGGGAGACGCTCCGGGCCTATACGGACGGTGCGCTCGCCACGGAGAATGCCGAGCCGTCCGGCCCTCCCGATCCGGAGCGCTTCACCCTGAAGATCGGCGCCCACGCCTTCGGGACCGGCTTCTTCCGCGGCGCGGTCGACGACGTCCGCGTCTACGACCGCGCCCTCCCCGCGGACGCGGTCCGGCGGCTGGCGGAGACGGAGTGAGGCCGCCCGCCTGAAGGGGGGGCTTCAACAACACCCGCGGGCGAAACCCGACGAAGCCTTTCGCGAAGGCGGTTCCGGGCGAAGGCGGGTGACGCCTAGCGCCAGTCGATGCGGGCCGTCCGCTTTTCCAGGTCGACTGCGACGGAGGCGTGCTCGAACGCGCGCGTCGCGGCGAAGCCGTCCCACGCCGCGTCGCCCTCCGGTGCGCCGAGCCGATTCTCGAGCTCGGGATAGGCGTCGAGCGTCCCGTGGTCCTCCCGGTAGCCCCACGAGTAGCAGAACCACGAGGCGGGGCGGGCCCCGGCGAGATAGCAGGCCAGCGGGAAGGCGATCCGCTCGCGGGCCCGCGCCAGCAGTGCGCCGTGCGGCTGCGCCATCGCCGCCGCGTCCGTCCAGTCGAAGCCCGGCCAGCACTTCAGGACCGCGAACCGGCCTTTCTCCGACGCGAGGGCGAGCGTCCGCAGATCCTCCCGCATGTCCCCCGGGCCGCCGCTCTGGAAGTGCCCGAAGTGCTCGATCGTGATCCCGTCGATCCCCTCCCCGTCGAGGAGCTCCCGGTGGACCGCGGCGCGCGTGCCGTTGGCCAGCAGGATCTTGCCCGGCCCCATCTTCCGCTTCGCCTCGCCCAGCATCGCGCGGAGTCCCTCGACGACCGCCCGGGCCTTCGCCTCGCCCAGCTGCCGCGGCAGGGCGGGCGCCAGCGCCTGCGGAAGGGCGTCGGCGAAGATCCCGTCCAGCGGCGCCGCCCGCACCGCCTCGGCCGCCACGTCCGACCACCACGCGCGGACCTCCGGCAGGGAGAGGTCGGGACGGGGGATGCGGTCGTTCTTCAGGATCTCCTTCCCGTCGCGGTCCCGGAGCCGCCACGCCGGCGGGAATCGCTCGAGGGCGCGGTAGAGCGGATAGTTGAGGAAGGCGTTCCAGTAGAAGAGGACCGTCATCCGCGGGGTGCGCCGCTTGAGCTGCCGGGCAGCCTCGTGGATCCCCTCCTCGGTGCAGCCGCGCGTCCTGGCGGCCTGGCCCTTCTCGATCGTGACGAGATTGAAATGACCGGCGAGAAAGTCCAGCTCGGCGTCCGTGAAGTCGCCGTCGCTTTTCCCGAGGTGGGCATAGGCCGGGACGCGGTCCCAGGAGAAGCGGGGGAGCGTGGGCGGGACGGCGGCGGGCGCCGCCGGGAGGCGCGGCGCGGCGGCGGCGGCGGCCGAGGCCAGGAGCGAGCGACGCGTCCATCCTTCCACCGGGGTGCGGCGCATCGGGTTCCGTCTCATGACCTCTCCGTCTGCTTCGCCCCGCGCCGGGGCGGCCTACTGTGCCGCGGCCTGCTCCAGGACGAGCCAGGCGTGCCCGCGGGCCGGGATCCGGACCTCCACCGCGACGGTCCGGTCGGCCGCGACGGGCCGCGTCTCGGTCGCGCCGTCCGCGCGACGGACACGGGCCTGCCCCGCGAGACCGGCGTAGCGGACGGGAAGGGCGATCCGTCGCGAGATGGCCTCGCCCAGCGGGTTGTAGAGCATCGCCAGGGCGCGCTCCCGGAGCCCGGGGTTGACGTGGAGGATGCCGTCCCAGTCGCGCCCGTCGGGGCGGCGGAGGTGGACGATGTCGGAGTCGAGGATGGGGCGGTGGGCCTTGTAGAAGTCGACCCACCGCTTGACGAGGTCGCGAGTCGCGTCGGTGTCGTAGATCCGGGGGCCGCGCCAGCAGGCCTGGACGCCGGCGCCGAAGAGGTCGGCGAGGCGCGCCTCGTAGTGGTCGCGGTGCTGGTCGAGCGGCTCGATCGTGGCCGCGGCGCCGCCGCCGTGGTATTGGGTGAGGGGGACGAACATCCAGCCCATCGACGGCGTCTTCTCCCAGGTGCCGTCGTAGATGTTCTGCCGCTCGATGATCACCTGCTCGTCGCGGGGCAGCGACCAGTTGGTCTCGCGGTAGCCCATGCCGGTCTTGCTGCTGCCGGCGAGGAAGTACCAGTCGGGGACATTGAGGTAGACGCCGCGGGCGCGGCACCACTTGTAGAAGTCGGTGATGGCGGTCCACTGGACCCACTGGGAGTCGGCGAGGCCGCGGTGGCCGGGGTGGTTTGTCGAGGCGCAGGTGTCGCCGGGGTAGGAGCCGTCGTGCTCCAGGACGCCGAGACCGGCCTTCTCGGTGAAGGCGCGGAGCTGGTCGAGGTAGGCGCGCCCCCAGGGGGCGCCGAGGCAGGGCATGACGCCGAAGCGGACGCGGCCCGGCTGGCAGTTGTCGGCCGGCGTCGCGGCCCCGCGGCTGGCCAGGAGCGAGTAGCCGCCGAGGGCGACGCCCTTCGACCGCGCGTACGCCGCCGCCTGGCGGATCGCTTCCTGATAGGCCGCGTCGCGGCTCTCGAAATCGAAGCCGCTGCCGAAGCTGAGGACGATCATCTCGAATCCGACCGCCGCGCACTGGTCCACGGCCTTGCGGATGGCGTCCGGGTTGTTGGAGAGGAGGTGGAGGAGGATCGGGTTCTCGGTCACCCAGGGGGCGACGGCGCGGTACATCCGCCGCTGCGTGAGCCCGCGCCGCTCGCGGTCCGTCCCGTCCAGCAGCAGCTCGAACGTGCGGAGCGACGTGAAGGTCGCGCCGGGGGCGAGCTCGACGTCCGGCCCGAACTCGGGCCTGCACTCGAGGAGGCAGGGGGTCTGCCGCTCGTAGTGGACCTGCGTGGCGTAGAGCGGATCGGGAAGCCACCGGATGCTGGCGTGGCTCGCCGACTTGGCGTTGAAGGCGAGAAAGGCGTAGTCGGTCTCCACGTGCAGGTTCGGCTGCTCCCAGCGGATGTTCGCCTCGACGGCGCTCTCCGGCTCCGCCGCCGCGAGGATCTCCGAGACGGCCTGCTCGAGCCGGACCGGCCGGTCGGAGGCGTTGAGGACGTCGATCCACTTGCAGAAGAGCGGCAGGCCGTCGTAGAGCTCGTAGTGGACGTCGACGGTCACGCGCGCGGGGGCGGCGTCGGGCGGATCCTGCGGGGCGCCGAGGACGCGGAGGGCGGTGAGGTGGCACCGCGCCAGGGCGCCGCGCTCGCCGTTGTAGTCGGTCGCGCAGCCGCCGCCGTCCATCTTGCCGACGCGGACGGCCGTCGGCCGGCCCGCGGCGGCCGTCCGCGCCAGCGTCGTCCACGCCGTCCCGTCGGCCGCGGCCTCGCAGTGGACGGTCGCGCCGTCCCACGAGATGCGGAGCGTGCAGGCGGCGCCCTCGGGGGCGGAGCCGTCGAGCCGCTCGCCCTCGCCGGCGTTGGCGCCGAACTGGCGCTTCCCGGGACGGAGGTTGACCTTGACGACGCGGTCGGGAAAGACGACCGCCAAGCCGGGGCCCCACGTCGCGGAGCGATCGGTCCCGGGATCGAGGTCGCACTCGACGCGGCGGGCGTCGGGCGGGAGGGGGCGTTCGAGGAGGGCGTGCGTGTTCTCCAGCGCGAGGATCTCGCCCGGCTTCCCCTCGTTGCGGACGGAGATGCGCGGGTCGGCCGCGCTGACGGCGGCCTTCCAGGCGGGATCGGCCTTCGTGAAGTCGTCCGCGAAGAGGACTGGGCGCGGCGGCTCCGGCCCCCCCGCGGCCGCGGCGGGAAGGTCGAAGGAAAGCGTGAGGGACGCGCCGGGAGGCGGCCAGGGGAGGTCCTGCGGCATCCACGCCAGGCGCTTCTTCCAGGGAAAGCGCGCCTCGGTCGCGCCGGCGCGGAAGGCGCGGAACCGGCCGGCGGCGGGGTCGGCGGTCATCGCGTCGAGCCACTCCGGCTTGAGGTAGTTGTGGATCCGCTGTCCCGACAGGCCGCCAACGGCGATGTCGACGCCGTCGATGCGGAGGCGCGCCTCGGGGCGGACGGAGCGCAGGAGCTCCTCGCCGGTGACGCGGTTGAGGAGGGACACGGTAACCGCGTTGGGGGCGAGGCGGAAGGCGCGGCGGGCCAGGCCGTTGTCGAGGGCGACCTCCAGCGGGTGGGCGCCGCGACAGACCGCGGCCTTCGCGGGCACCTCGTCGACCAGCCAGTCGCCGGAAAAGGGCGGCGGGACGACAGGGAGCTTTGCGATCGACGCGGCGAGCCCGTCGGCGGCGGGCGCCGGGGCCGCCGGGACGAGGAGGAGGGCCGCGGCGGCTCCCGTCCGTCCGATCGGTCCGAGAATCGACATGGCTCCTCCAGGATATCGCCGGCCCGCCGGGCGCGCCATGACCATCGGGACAAATAGTAGCACGGAATGGCCGCGCGCGGGAGGCGGGAGAGGGTCTCCTTGAAGGATAACGGGTCGCCGTGATAGCATGACGGATCACCCGGCGGGGGAGCCCGCCTGCTTCCCCGCGTCCAGACCGGAGGACCGGCCATGCGCGATCGGATTCGAACGCTCGCTCCGGCCCTGGCGCTGGCGGCCTCCGGGTGGTGTGCGGCCGCGCCGTCCGCCCCCCCCGCCACCCCCCCGTCCCTGAAGCAGGCGCTGGCCGACCTGAAGGTCCCTCCCGACTGGTTCGCGACCACGACGGTCCGGTGGGACACGGCCCAGCCGTGGAAGGAGGCGCGCCTCGAGATCCGGCGTCTGCTGGCGGGCGACGCGGCAAGCGCGCGCGAAGGCGTCAAGCTCACCTGGCTGTACGCGCAGAAGAAGGACATCGGCGACGGCCACGAGCTGCCCCTCTACCTCTTTCTCAGCGGCAACACCGCCTGGGCGCTCCAGGAATACGAGCGATACCTCCGGACCGTCGCCGGCAAGGGCGCGACCCACGCCTACCTCTCCGCCGCCTCCTGCTACGCCCAGTTCGGGGAGACCGGCAAGGCCCTCGAGCTCCTCCAGGCCGCCCTGCAGGACCTGCCCCCCAAGCCGTGGCGCATCAACAGCCTCGCCAACGTCCACGACCACCTCGGCGACCTCCACGCGAAGCGGGGCGACGCCGCGAAGGCCCGCGAGCACTTCGCCGAGGCCGTCCGCCTCTACCCGACCTCGGACCAGCCCTGGGGCCGCCATCTCCTGCCCCGGCGCGCCGCCAAGGTCCAGACCAAGCTCGACCTGCTGGCCATGCAGTCGCTGAAGACCGCCCGCCTCCGCGACGGCACCTACACCGGCCGGTCGCTCGGCTACGCGGACGACAAGGAGCTCGAGGTGACCGTCACCGTCTCCGGCGGCCGGATTGCCGACGTCAAGGTCCGTCACGAGGAGAAGATCGACCTGGACGCGGCGGAGCTGATCCCGCAGCGGATCGTCCAGCGGCAGAGCCTGCAGGTCGACGCCGTCACCGGCGCCACGGTCACGTCGCAGGCGGTCGTGGACGGGGCCTTCCAGGCGCTCAAGCAGGCAGGGCTGAAATGAAACGCTCGCCCCGCGTTTCCGCCCGTCGCCTCGTCCAGGCGGCCGCCCTGCTGCTGTTCCTGATCCTCTTTTTGTGCGCCGCGTGGCCGTATGCGGGCGGCGGCCCCGGCGGGACGTTGTCGCGGGACGAAGGGATCCCCGTCGAGTCCTTCCTCTGGCTGGACCCCCTGGTCGGCCTCTCGGCCTCCCTGGCGGCGCGGGCGTGGAACGTCGCGCTGGTCGGCGTGGCGGCCGTCTTCGTCCTGGGCCTGCTGCTCCCGCGCGGATTCTGCAGCCACCTCTGTCCCTTCGGGACGCTGCTGGACCTGGCCGACGCGACAGTCTGGCCATGGATCCGGCGGCGGCGTGCGGCCCCGGCGTCGGCCGACGCGGGGACCGGCGACAGCCGCCCCTGGCGATACGTCCGGTTCGGCCTGCTCGCGGCCGCCGTCGCCGCGGCGGCCGGTGGCGTGCTGCTCACCGGCTTTGTAGCGGCCCTCCCCGTCCTGACGCGCGGGATGCTCTTCACGGCAGGGCGGCTCGAGCTGGGGCTGCTGAAGAACTGGGGCATGGTGTCGCCGGCTGACGCCGGGATGATCCTCTCGCTCTCCCTTTTCGCGGCCGCGTTCCTGCTCGGCCTGGCGGGACCGCGATTCTGGTGCCGCTGTCTCTGCCCCAGCGGCGCGCTCCTGTCGATCCTCGGCCGGGTGCGGCTCGTCCGACGGAGGGTCGGCGACGCATGCACCCGGTGCGGCCGCTGCGCGCGTGAATGCCCGTTCGACGCGATCGGGCCGGAGGCCGTCGAGCGGCCTCTGGAGTGCGCGTCCTGCCGGACCTGCGCCGGCGTCTGCCCGGAGGGTGCCGTCCGTTTCGGGCTCGGCCCCGGAAGGGACGCCGTTCCGGCACGCGCGGCCGGCGGGCACCCCACGCGCCGCGCCGTCCTCGCGTCGGTCGCGGCGGGGGCGGCGGCGGCCGCCGCGGTGCGGGCCGGCCGCAGTCCGCGGCCTCCGCTGCTGCGCCCTCCCGGAAGCGTCGCGGAGGAGGCGTTCCTCGGCCTTTGCGTCCGATGCGGCCAGTGCGTCCAGGTCTGTCCCGGGCCCGTGCTGAGCCTGGCGGGGCCGGCGGCGGGGCTGGAGGCCCTCTGGACGCCCGTGGCGGTCCCGGCGCACGCGGGCTGCCACCCCGCGTGCGTGGCCTGCACGCAGGCCTGCCCGACGCGCGCGATCCGGCCGCTGACGCCGGAGGCGAAGCGCCGCACGCGGATGGGCCTGGCGGTCTTCGACGCGGCGCGCTGCCTGCCGCACCGGGGGGAGCGCGACTGCCGGCTCTGCGCGGACGAGTGCGACGCCGCCGGCTACCGGGCCATCGCGATGCGGCCCATCCGGCTGGCCGTTGGCGAAGTGCCCGAGGGCGTCCTTTCCGCCTTCGAGATCGAGGAGATGGGGCGCATCCAGGCGCCGTTCCTGGATGCGGAGGCCTGCGTCGGGTGCGGCCTCTGCGAGTACCGCTGTCACGCCGCGAACGTCCGGCAGCGGCGGCTCCTGGACCGGAGCGCGGTCGTCGTCGACGCGGCGGCGGCCGACCGGCCCGCGCCGGGCGCCTGAGGCGCCTCGGCCCCGGGCGGTGGCGGAGGAACCGCCTGGCTCCCGGGTCGTCGACCGCTAGCGCCACGCGATGCGGGCCGTTTGTGATTCCAGCTCGACCTTCACCGAGGCGTGCGCGAACTCGCGCGTGGCGGCGGAGCCGTCCCACGTCGCGTCCCCCTCCGGAGCGCCGAGCCGCTTTTCGAGCCCGGGGTAGGCGTCGAGCGTCCCCTGCTCCTCCCGGTAGCCCCAGGAGTAGCAGAACCACGAGCCGGGGCGGGCCCCGACGAGGTAGCAGGCCAGCGGGAATG
>CAYUME010000124.1:0-9946 GCA_964445475.1 uncultured Planctomycetia bacterium | reverse complement strand
TCCCCCTCCCCGACCGCTCGCTCAGGGCACTCGGCTCGCGCCCCCCCTCGGGCCGCGCCCCGACCTAGGACCCCGATGGGGGCCGAGTCGAGGGGGTGCCCCGCAGCCGGTCGGCATCCGCCCGCTTCGCTTGCGATGCCGAGCGATGCAGGGCCACCCAAAGCGAAAGAGGGCGTGCACAGAGTGCACGCCCCTTTCGCTTTGGGGTGGGTGACGGGATTTGAACCCGCGGCCCTCAGATCCACAGTCTGATGCTCTGAACCAGGCTGAGCTACACCCACCGTTAGGGGGATGATTGTACCGACCGCCCCGCGCCATCTCAACCGTTTTGAGACCCCCCGACATCCCGCCCCACGCCGCGCCATTTTAGACATGCGACGCATCCGGTTTCCCGTCTCACTCTGCCTCCTGGTATTGGCCGTCCCCGCGGCAGCGGCTCCCGTCCCCCCACCCCGCAAGCCATGGCTCGCGGGGGATGTCCGCTTCTTCACGGACCCGTACAGCAACGCCGGCAAGCAGGCCGCCCAGTGGAAGGCCGCACGTCCGGCGGACGCGGCGCTGATGGAGGAGCTGGCGAAGGCGCCCGTCTCGTTCTGGCTCTGCGGCGGCGACGCCGGGGCGGCCGCGAAGAGGCGGCTCGACCAATGCCGGAAACAGAAGGCCCTCCCCGTCTTCGTGCTCTACAACATCCCCGACCGCGACGCCGGCCAGTTCTCCAAGGGCGGGGAGGCGTCGTCGGATGCCTACCTCCGGTGGATCGGGCAGTTCGCCGCCGCCGTCGGCGCCGAGCCCGCCGTCGCGATCTTCGAGCCCGACGCGCTGGGACTGATGGACCGAACCCCGGGAACGGCGCGACCGGCGCGCTACGCCCTGATCACCTCGGCGGTCCAGGCCCTCGCCCAATCCGGCTCGATCGACGTCTACCTCGACGCGGGCAACGCCGGCTGGCTGGCGCCCGCCGAGGCGGCCCAGCGCCTCCGGCAGGCCGGCATCGACAAGGCCCGCGGCTTCGCCCTGAACGTCTCCAATTTCCACCGGACGGCGGACTCGCTCGAGTACGGAAGAAAGGTCTCGGCGCTGACCGGGGGAAAGCACTTCGTCATCGACACAAGCCGCAACGGCAACGGGCCGCTGCCGAAGGAGCAGGACAAGGACGGGATGGGCTGGTGCAACCCGCCCGGGCGGGCGGTCGGGGATCGGCCGACGGCGAAGACGGGCGACCCGCTCTGCGACGCGTTCCTGTGGGTCAAGACGCCGGGGGAGTCGGACGGCGCATTCCGGGGCGGGCCGCCCGCGGGGGGATGGTGGCCGGAGTACGCGCTGGAAGTAATGCGGAACGCCGCACAACCGGACACCGCGGGCGCAAAGGCCCGCCCCAGGACGCGATGAACGGGCCGCAGGCCGTCTACCGGACGGCCTGGCCCCAAGCAACCCGGCACGCGGCGCTCAATACCGAATCCAGAACGGCAACACGATCAGGACCAGCCCGGCAAGGGCCAGCAGGATCGCGGTCGGTATCACGTACGGCAGGACGCACAGCCCCACGCCGCTGACCAGGGCCACCCCCTTGCGCTGCCGGCGGGCGTAGACCAGATACCCCATGCCGACCGCCCCGAACAGGACTCCGAGGAGCAGGGTCGCCGTGCTGTCCATGGGATGCTCCGCCGCGGCGCCGCCCCGTCGTGGACCGTGAAAATCAACCGGCGCCGTTCAGCGTTTCACCTCCGTCACCTGCCACTGGCCGCCTTGCTTCGCGAAGTGGAACGTCCAACGCGGCCGGAGACCGTAGGCGACATCCCGGGCGGCCATCTGGACCTCGGCGGTGGCCGTGTTGCCGACAATGGCGAGCGTCGCGAAGGCATCCGGCCGCATCTCCATGCCCTGCATCTTGACGTACGCCTCGACGGCCTGGCGGAAGGGCGCCGCCTGTTCCGTGGACGGCGCCCCGCCGCCCCCCCCGCAGGAGGAGAGCAGGAGGCAGATCAGAAACCATCCCTCTTTCATGGGCGATGCCTTTGCACCGGGGCCTTGTCCGCCATCCCGGGAAACGGGATCGCACCGTCTCCCCCGAGTCGACCGATCAGACCGTCGCCAGCGCCACCGCCTCCTGGAGGCCCGAAAGGGCATCGCGCGTCGGGACGAACTCGTGGCCGACGTACCCCTCGTACCTCAGGTCCGCCAGGGCCTGGAAGAGGACGCGGTAGTTGAGCTCCTGGTTCGGCCCGATCTCGCACCGGCCCGGCACGCCGGCCGTGTGAATGTGACCGACGTACGGCGCGTACTGCCGCAGCCGGGAAAGGACGTCCCCGTCCATCACCTGGACGTGGTAGAAGTCGAAGAGCACCTTCATCCGGGGCGAGCCGACCTGGCGGACAATGTTGATCACGTAGTCCATGTGGTCGCCCTGGTAGCCCGGATGCCCCTTCATGTCCTTGGCGACGCGGCTGTTGAGCATCTCGATCACGAGGTTGATCTTCTTCTGCTCGCAGTAGCCGATCACCTTCTTGAGACCGGCAACGGTGTTTTTCGCGCCGACGTCGTCGGGGATGTTCTCGCGGAAGCCGGTGAAGGTGATGACGCTCGGGCAGCAGCCGGTCGCGACGCAGGCGTCGACCTGCTCCTTGATCTTCGCGACGCACATGTCGTGGTTCGCCGGATCGTTGAAGCCCTTGACAAATCCGTGGCTGCCGGTGAGGGCGCAGACGAGGCCGTGCTTCTGGAGCGTCGGCCAGTCCTTCGGGCCGCAGAGTTCGACGCTGACGCATCCGAGGTCCTTCGCCACCTTGCAGAGCCCGTCGAGGCCGCCGAAGTGCTTGACGTACGGCCAATCGGTGAGGGACTGCTTCAGCCTGCCCTTGCGGGCGGCATCGGGGCAGAAGACGACGCCTTCGGACTTGCCGGGCGACGAGCAGGCGGACAGGAGCGCGGCACCGGGCAACGCGGCGACGCCCTGCAGCACGTGACGACGGCTCAGCGACGGCATGGCAGCCTCCTTCGGATTGGCCACGAGGAAGAATCCGGCTTCGCGTCCGGCGGGAGCCTCCCGCTCGCGCGCCCCGCCTGCCCGCCGAGGCAACACGCGCCGCGACGGGACGCAGGCGATCCCTCACTATATCACCGGCCGGGATCCTGGCAACCCTTTGTGGAGGCCCGCTCTTCCCGTAGCCACCGGCGCGCCGCCAGCGCCGCCAGGAGGTAGATCAGGAGGAAGAGCACCAGACGGGCCGCGACGTGCGCGTCCGAGAACGCCTGCGACGCCACCCGGCCGGAGCCGTCCACAACCATCGTCAGCTCGTAGATCGACCGTCCCGGCACGTGCTGGAACTGGCGGTCGGCGAAGCGGAACTCCGTCCCGCCGGGCGTCTCGCGCACGAAGGCCACCGGGAATCGCGCCAGGCGGTCGAAGGCCTCCTTGTCGCGTGTCCGCGGAACCCGCCGGTCGACGCGCCGCGCGGCCGGCAGCGGGTCGAGCCAGACGGGTTCCCCGCCGAGCAGGCTCAGCCGTACCTCGTGCACCGCCTCCCCGGCGTCGATCATCCCGCGCCAGTCGAGCGCGGTGGGATACATCGGGAAGGCGGCGACGGCCCGCAGGCGGTCTGCTCCCAGCCGCTCCCCCGCTATCGCGCGAACCCGGTCGAGCGCGAGGGCGTGGCCTACGCCGCAGAGCCCGACGTACAGGAGGGCGAGACCAAGCCCGAGGCGCGCCACCGGCGCCGCGAGCGGCTTCCGGCACCACGTCGCGGCGATCGTCAGCAGCAGGATCCCGAAGAGGGCCGGGTCGATGATGTAGACCCAGTCAAGGGCGAACCGGCGGTAGGAGAAGGGCGCAAGCGGCATCGCGCCGAAGGCATTGAGGAGGTCCGTGAGGCCGTGGATGAGGACGCCCGCCGCGCCCGCGAGGCCGAGAAGGAGCCGCTCGCGCCGCGGCCGCCCGCGCCCGAAGAGCCAGGCGGCGACGAGCCCCCAGCCGGCGATCGCGAGCAGACCGTGCGTCCAGCCGCGGTGCGCGAGGATGTACGAGGCCGTCCCCCCCAGCTCGTAGAGGTGGTCGGCGTCGGGCAGCAGGCCCCCGAAGGTCGCTGCGGCGAGCGCCCGCTTCCCCGCCGCGGGCTCGAACGCGGCGCGGCCGACCAGGTATCCGACGAAGCCGTGCGTGACGGTGTCGATAGGCGGGGTCCTTGGCTCGGATTCCTGCTTCCGGTTCGTGACGGGCGGAGCGCCGCGCCCGCCGGCCAGGCGTCGCGGAAAAACGGGACGGCGCGGCCCTCACCTCAACGGGACCCGGGCGGGTCAGGCGACCCGCCCCTCATTTGGATTGCGCCGCGACCTTCCGGGTTGCGGCCAGGCGGGTCCCGTTCACCGCCCCGCCCGCCGGCCCGTCAGCGTTGAACCGGACCTTCCACGCCCCCCCGATGTCGACCCCGGCGGGGGGGACGAGCTTCACATCGCCGGACGGCGCGGCGCCCTCGTCGAGGATCTCGATGACGTGAAGGAAGAGCGTCCGCGGCGATCCGCCCGCAGGATCGCCGACCTCGATGCGCCAGGGACAGACCGGGGGCTCCTTCCGCCGTTTCGACTCGTGGTTGTACTGCGCCTTCGGCTCCAGCGGGTGGCCCCACGCCTCCTTCCCCGGCCCGCCGCGCGTCACGATCTCCGCCTTCGCCGGCAGGAGGGTGTGCATCGCCGCCCGGGCGCGCCCCCTCGAGAGGATCGCCTTGTCGCCGTCCGCCTCCGGGAGGCTGAGCCACGTCGTCACCGCCCCGTTCGCCTCCGGCTCGGTCGGCACGTGCAGGAAGAAGTGCCGGGCGAAATCGGGACGCGCCGCCGCGACGCGGTCGAAGACGACGACGCACTCGCGGGGGCCGCGCAGGTAGAGGAACTGGCGGGTGACCTCCCGCGCCTTCGAGGGGTTGTAGCCCTTCGTCAGGTCGGCGGCGGCGTAGGTGAATTCCTTTGCCTGTTCGAAGGCCGTCAGGTGCCCGCGCTCGCGCGGGAACGGGCCGCCCGCGTAGACGTGGCGGAGGAGCCCGCCGTCGTTCTCGTTCCCCTTGTCGCGCCGGAAGGCCTCGGCGGGGTCGAAGATCGTCACGAGGTTGTAGATGAGCGACCCGCCGGCGTAATAGTCGTCGTCGTTGTGCCCCTGGCCGCCCTGGCGGGAGACGAGAGCGCCCTTCTTGCAGAGGAGGAAGTGCCCCTCGTCGTCGCGGGCGTGGCCGGCGAACTGGGGACCGGCGCCGAAGAACGCCCAGGTGGCGTCGGGATCGTCCCAGGCGCTCCGCGCGTAGACGTGCCCGGCGCCCGGGAAGCAGTAGCCGAGGGGGAGCGTGTCGGGCGGCACGGGCTTCCGCTCCGGGTCGAGACAGGCGACGCGCTGCCACCGCTCGCGGAGCCCCCAGCCGGGGCCGCGGTCGGCGAACCAGCGCGAGAGGCCGTCGGGAAGCATCGGCGCGGCGCGGGCAAAGGCGGTCGGCTTCGCCCCGTCGCCGTCATCGATGAAGGCGGTCCGCTCGTCATGCGGCATCGTCGTGTAGGCGACCCAGCGGGACGACTCGAGCGGGTACCCCGACGGCTCGATGCCCTTCAGCAGATCGATGCCCGTCGCGGTCTTCCAGGCGCGGAACGCGTAGGGGATGACGGTGACGGGTCCGTAGCCGCCGTGGCCGTAGGACTCGGACCAGACGCCGCCCATCCGGTTGAAGGCGGGGAGACACTCGGCGGGGACCCGCCGGTGCCAGGAGTCGAGGAACCGCTTCGCGTCGGCCTCGCGCGACGACCCCGCGCCGAGAATCGCCAGGGCGATGAGGAGCTTCTGGGTGAGGGAGTCCCGGCTGTTCATCACGTTGAGGTGGATCGGTCCCCACGTCTGGTTGTACTCCCAGTGCCCCCACTTGAGCAGGATCTCCGGCTCGCCGGTAAACCAGGGAAGCCACGAGCCCAGGGCGCCGCCGTAGCGGGCGCGCTGCTCCGGCGTCAGGGCGTCGAAGATCCAGTCGAAGGCGATGGCGTGATAGCCGAAGTGGGTGCTGTCGGGATTGACGAGGATCTTCCCGTCGCCCCACTGCCTCACGACGACGTCGGCGTAGGGGGCGTGCTCGCGGCCGGCGGCGCGCTCGACGAGGAAAGCCAGCCCGCAGTTCATCAGGTCCTCGGGGATGGCCCACCCGTTGGTGACATATTCGATCCCGCCGCGCTTGACGGCCGCGTCGGCGCGGGCCTTGACGACGGCGTAGTCCCCGGCCAGGGGCCCCGCACAGCGGCGGGCGACGGCAGCGACATCCTCGATGAAGAGGCGGGGATGGTCGGGCTTGACGCGGAAGGGACCCGCGGGAGCGGCCAGGGCAAGCGGAAGGGCCAGGAGGGGAAGCGACAGCATGGGGGTTGCGCGTCCGGGCCCCGGGCCCCGGGTCCCGGGACACCGGACTCGGGACCCGGCTCTTCCTCAATTGACCCGTTCCAGCCGCGCCCCGTCGAGCGACACCTCGCCGGTCGCCCCGGGCCCCACGCGGAGGAGGTACCGGAGGGCCATCGCACCCTGCGGGACCGGGACCGTGCAGGCGATCGGGCGCCACTCGCCGAGCTGGCCCCGGATCTCGCGCCGCGCCCCTTCCGTTTTCCGGCCGTCCGCGCCGAGGATCTCCACGCAGAGGAAGCACGCGCGCAGGGGCATGACCGGCCGGACGTAGACGAGGGCGCGGTAGAGGCCGGGATCCTTGACGGAGAGGGTCTGCTCGAGGACGACGAAATCATCGGGGTGGAGGCAGACCACGGCGGCGGCGATCTTGCCGTGGAAGGCGCCGCCCTCGCCCCCGAGACGCTCGTTGCGGCCCGACTGGTCGATCTCCCACCCCAGCGGCCCGGCCTCGCCCCAGACCTCGAAGCTGCCGTTGACCAGCAGGTTGCCGGGGGCCTCTTCCGGGACGCTGTCCGTCAGCCCGCAGCCCGCGAAGAACAGGAGGAAGGGGCCGAGAACGAGAAGCGCCGCGGGCCGGCAGGCGGGTCGGTTCATGAGCCAAGGCCTCCCCGGGACGGTTCGAGTCGCATCACGACCCTGCAGAGAGGACATTACTGGAAGTCGCGCGCAGGCGCAAGGTCATTGACCGCCCGTCGGGCATCGGGATCCCGGCGCTTGCGGCATCCGGCCCCGCAGGAAAACGTCACGGCGCGGGCTCGAACTGCACCCACCGGGTCTTCACCCCCTTTCCGGTCTTCAGCTCCCAGGAGGCGGGCGCGGCCGCCGGGTCCGCGGCACCGGACGGGAAGACGTGCGAGGCGCTGTGCGGCCCGGCGTCGTCCGTCCAGTCGAAGGTCACCTTCGTCGCGTCCCGCCCCGCGGCACGGTAGACCAGGTGCGCCTCCGCCCGCAGGACCGGCTTGCCCCCGCTGTTGCGGAACCGGACGCGGACGGTCGTGACGCCCTTCCCGGCCACCTCCGCCGTGCCGTAGCAGAGGCTCTGCGACCAGAAGTCCGGCGGCTCCACGCCGCGGCGGTCGATCTTCCAGTCTTTCACGACCGGGGACCAGGTCGTCCCGCCGTCGACCGACCAGTCGATCTGGTACGTCACGTCCGGTCCCGGCGGGCAGCCCGAAGCGACATGCGCGGCGGCGCAGACGGCGAGGGCCGGCTCCTTCCGGGGCGTCGCCAGCTCGAGCGTGACCGTCGGGGAGTCGAACGCCCCCTCCACGACGTGCGGAAGCGCCTGGGGAAGGTTCGGCCCCGCGCTCACGACGGCGCGGCCCGAGGCGAGGAAGCTCACGCGCGTCCCCCCGTCCCGGAGCCGCGGGATCACGGAGCCGTTCGCCTGGCAGACGGTCGTCATCGTCAAGCCGGTCCCCGCCAGCGCCTTCGCGCCCGCGCCGAAGCGGATCCAGTACTGACGGCGCCCCTTCACGAGGTCCGTCAGGTCCAGCCCGTCCGCGAAGGCCCCCGCCTCCTGCCAGGTCTTCCCCTGGTCGACCGAGACCGAGACGGGGCACGCCGCCTTCCCGCGCAGAACCAATCCGTTCCGCCCGCCCGCCCCGTAGATCCCCCACGGCGCGTCGCCGGCGGGCGTGGCGCCGATGAGGTAGGGCGTGTAGAACTCGAAGGTCACGCGGTCGTCCGCGTCCTCGATCGCGCCCTCGCGGTAGTCGCCGGAGGCGAAGTCCGGCGCGTACGCGTAGACGGCGTTGGCGAAGCGGGCCTGGCCGTCCCGGTGGGGGGTGCCTTCCTTCGACCCGTGCATCCGCTCCGGCTGATTGACCCAGGTCCGCGATCGCTCCGGCCCCGGGACGCCGGCGGTCTTGTAGTTCCGTCCCCAAAAGACGAAGGTCTTGCCGTCCTCGAGGCCCGGCAGGAGGTAGCGGCGGAAGGTCTCGCCGCGGCGGAGGTGGACAATCGGGGGGACGCCGGCATAGCCGGCGCGGTACTCGGCACAGTTGAAGCGCGCGTAGACGCCGCCGTCGTCGGGATGAAGGCCGCAGACGAGCCAGCCGTGCTGGCGCTCCGGCTTGAAGCCGCGGCCGGCGAGCCGCTTCCAGTCGGCCATCACCTCGGGGATGGAGAGGAGCGCGGAGCCGTCCTCGTTGTAGACGACGGTCGAGATGTCGTGGTCGACGAGGACCCACTTCCCCGCCCCGTAGGGCCCTCCGACCAGGAAGGCCTCGAAGGAGTTGTGCCCCTCGACACCGACGCCGCGGGCGCGGCCGGGACCGAGCAGGGCGTTGATCTCGGCGGTCCACTGCGAGTGGGTGGTCCCGCAGAGGCCAAACCCGTGGGCGAAAAGGCCGGTCCAGCAGTCGCGGGTGCGGAGGTCCCGCCCCTTCTCGAAGCCGGCTCCCCAGAGGTCCTCCTTCCCCTCCTCACCGTGCCAGTAGTGGGTGTTGCGCCAGAGCCAGGCGGCCAGGATCTTCTGCTCGTCGGTCTCCGCCCCGGTTCCCGTGACGCGCTTCCAGACCTCCGCCTGGGTGGCGAAGAGCCGCTCGAAGGTGGAGCAGGCCAGCTCGCCGGGGTACCAGGGGTGGTCGGTCCGGACCTGGGGATCGCCGACGTCGGCGGCGGCCGGAACGACGGCGAAGGCGGCGAGAAGCCAGGTCAAGGCAGCACGGAACATGGGGCTCCTCCGGAAGGGAACGCGACGCCGGATTATACCCCTGCGCCGACGCCCGTGCCAAGAACGCCCCGGGTCGCGGCCTCCACGCAACGGCCGTCGACGGCTGGCGCCCCCACGCCGTCCATTGACACCCCCGCTTGAAGGCATACAATCCCCAACGTCCGCACGCCTTCCCCCGCCGTCGAAACGGAAGCAACAGGCCATGCGCTGCCTCGTGACCGGTGCCAGCGGCTTCGTCGGCAGCCATCTGGTCGACGCCCTCGCGGCGCGCGGCGACGAGGTGACGGCCCTGCTCCGGCCGTCGAGCAGCCGCCGCTGGCTCGACGGCCTCCCGGTACGGATCCTGGCGGGCCGGCTTGACGACCCCGCCTTTCTCGCAGGCGCGGTCCGCGGACAGGACGTCGTCTACCACGTCGCGGGCGTGATCACGGCCCTGACCCGGCGGGGTTACTTCCGCGTGAACGTCGACGGGACGCAGCGGCTGGTCGATGCCTGCCGACGGGCGGCGCCGGGACTGAAGCGGCTGCTCTACGTCAGCAGCCTCGCGGCGACCGGCCCGGCGACGGATGCCCCGGCGGTCGACGAGACGACGCCGTGCCGGCCGGTGAGCCCCTACGGGGAGAGCAAGCTCGCCGGGGAGCGGGTGGTGATGGCGGCGGCGGGGGACCTGCCCGTGACCGCCGTCCGCCCCCCGGTGGTCATCGGGCCGCGCGACAACGCCCTCCTCCCCTTTTTCCAGGTCGCGAGGCGCGGAATCCGGGCCGTCCTCGGCGGCCGCCAGTGGCTCAGCCTGGTCTTCATCCCCGACCTCGTGGCGGGGATCCTGCTGGCGGCGTCCGCTGCGCGTGCGGCGGGAC
>CAYUME010000123.1:0-10093 GCA_964445475.1 uncultured Planctomycetia bacterium | reverse complement strand
CTGGCCGCGGGCGGTGGGTTTGTAAGGAGTGCGGAATTCCAGATGCAGCGTGTAATCGCGAAATCGCGGCACGCTCATCGCGTTTGTGGCGCCAAGCAGCCCATCCGTGACGATACCTTTGGTCCAATGCCGCGCATCCGGCCCATCGACGAGCACCAGGTAGCGATCGAGCGCGGGATCGTAACGGCCGCCGCTCGCGAGGTGGCCGAGCGGCTCGTCCCCGCCCCAGACGATCATCTCGGTCCCCGTCCAGACGGCGGCGTGGCCGCGCCGCGCGCTCGGCGCGCCGGTCGACGAGATCCACGACCACGTGTTGGTCGACGGATTGTAGCGATAGCCGGTGTTTACGTTGCTGGCCCCCTCGAGCCCGCCCCACACGATGACCTCCTTGCCCGTCCAGACGGCCGTCGCGCGCCACCGCTGCGGACAGGAGCCCAGGCTGGTCGTCGGGCCGCTCCAGGTGTTCCCGGCCGGGTTGTAGTGATAGAGGTCGTTGTCCGTCCCGACGCCCCACCCCCACGGGACGAACATCTCAAGGCCGGTCCAGACCGCCAGGTGGCCGTTGCGGGATGTGGGGACATTCACCAGGGACGTCGCGCCGAGCCAGGTTTCCGTCTGAGAGACCGTCGCCTGGACGCTCAGGGTGTCCGTCTCCGTGGCGGTGGTGCCCGACACCGGCAGGACACGCAGCCACGGCCGGTCGGCCGTGGTGTGCCAGCTGAGGGTTCCCGCGCCGCTGTAGGTCAGGCTCGCGTTGGCGGCGGCCGGTATCGTATCCCCCTGTTGGGCGGACAAGAGGATCAGGGGCGGGGTCAGCTCGAGGGCCGGCGTGGACGTCCGGACGGTCACCGGGTAGCTTTGGGCCGACTCGTTGCCGACGTTGTCGTACGCCGAGACCCGGTAGGTGTACGCTGTCGAGACGACGACCGCCGTGTCGGTGTACCGCGTGTCCGTTGTCGTGAGGAGCGGGATCCCGTTCCGGTAGAGCCGGTATCCCGCCACCCCGCTCCCCCCCGTGTCGGTGGAGGAGTTCCACGCCAGGTAGACGGCGTTCAGTCGTCCGGTGCCGACGAGCCCGGGGACCGACGGGGCCTTCGTGTCCGGCAGCGCGGGCGTGGTGGCGTTGGCTGGGGCGCTTTGCGCGGACTCGTTCCCCGCATGGTCCCGGGCCAGGATTGTGTACGTGTAAGCGGTCGCGGGAGAAACGCCCAGGTCCGAATAGCTGGTCCCGGTAATCGAGACCAGCGGCGAGCCGCCGCGGTAGACGACGTAGTTGGCCAGTCCGCTGCCGCCCGTGTCGGTGGAGGGAGACCAGGAGAGGTCGACCTGATAGGAGGAGACGGCGATTGCCGTCAGCCCGGCCGGGATCGACGGGGCCTGCGTATCCGCGGGCGTCGTGGCCTGGGCTTCGTTGCTCGGGTCGGAGGTGTTCCCGAAATTGTCGAATGCCGTGACGACGTACCGGTAGGTCGTGGTGGGGCTGACCGTCGTGTCCGAATGGGCGGTCGCCGTCACGGTTGCGATCGACACGTCGTCGCGGAAGATCTCATACCCGGATACCGTTCCGCCGCCCACGTCGGCGGTGGCGTTCCATGTGAGGTCGATCCGGGTCGAGCTGACCGCGGTCGCGTCGAGCCCGGTCGGGGCGAGGGGAGGCGTCACGTCCGCCGAGCCGCCCCCGCCGCCGCGGCTGCAACCGGGCAGGCACAGGCCGAGCAAGGCGGTCAGCGCGGTCCCGAGGGGGTGTGCGAGTCGCTTCCCGTTCACGGGCCCCTCCTGCCGGACGCAAGCGTCCCTCGGTTGCCGGGATCAGCACCAGCGCCTATTCGGCCACGTCAAAGAAGATGTCGTAGGAGCCCCGTCGGCAGTCCTCCCAGATCGCGTAGAATGCGGTGTCGGAAGCGGCGAGATCCAGATTGGCGGAAGTCGCAGCACCGGCGTGGTCATCATCCAGGCGGGTATCTTGGGGCATCCAGGTCAAGCCGGCGTCCGTGGACTTGTTGTAATATATGTCGCTCTCCCCGTTCCGATCGTCTTCCCAGGCGACGCAGATGTCGTCCCCCCAGCAGGCGATCCCGCAGACCCGAGAATCGTGCGAGCCCGTGGCGTCGGTGTCGAGTCGGACATCCGCGGCCCTCCACGTGTTGCCGCCGTCCGCGGAGGCGTTGAAGTAGATGTCCCATTTGCCGTTCCGGGCGTCCTGCCAGGCCACGAAAATGCCGCTGGCCGAGCAGGCCATCTGAGCCTGGATCGACGACGCGGCGCCGGCGATATCGGTATCAAGCCGTATGTCGCCGGGCCGCCATGTGGTGCCTCCATTCGAGGAGGAGTTGAAGTAGACATCATACTGGCCGTTCCGCATGTCGAGCCAGACCACGAAGACGTCGCTTCCAAGGCATGCGACACGGGAGTCTTCGGCGGACGTTCCCGCAGTCCCGTGGTCGATCCGGATGTCGCTGGCCCGCCATGTTGCTCCGCCGTCTGACGACGAATTGAAATAGACATCCGCGTCGCCGTTTCGGGCGTCGCTCCAGGTGACGTAGACGTTCGAAGCGTTGCATGCGATGGTGGGGTAATCAGAAAGGGCCGCGCCAGCTGTATCTGTGTCCAGGCGGACGTCCGCTGCAAGCCACGTGTCACCTCCATCGGCGGAACGATTGAAATAGATGTCGCGCTGGCCATTCCGGTTGTCGGGCCAGGTTACGTAGACGTTGTCCCCGTCGCAGACGATGCAAGGGTACGTCGTATTGAGCGCCCCCCCGACGTTGGAGTTCAGGCGGACGTCCGAGGCCTGCCACGTGTCGCCGCCGTCTTTTGACGAATTGAAATAGATCTCGGTCAAGCCGCTCCGCCCGTCCGCCCAGGTGACGTATACGTTACTTCCAGAACAGGCGATCCTGGGTTTCACGGATCCGGCGGTACCAGGTGCGTCTGTATCAAGCCGGATGTCCGAGGAACGCCACGTCACGCCACCGTCCGACGAGCTATTGAAGTAGATGTCCATGTTGATGTCCCGGCCGTCAGACCAAACCACGTAGATGTTTTTTCCCGAACAGGCAATCTGGGGATAAACGGACACGCCGCTGGGGTCGTCGGTATCCAGGCGGATATTCGAAGTTGGCAGCGGAGTCGATCCACCTCCACCTCCACCGCGACCGCAACTGCATACGCATCCCAAGAGCACGGTCATCGAAAGGGCCTTCACAACTCCTGGGCGCCTGCGCCGTTTCTTGGAAATCCGGCTCATGTCGGGCTCCGGAACCAGGGAGGCACAGCCGGGATCTCAGTGACGATGTCCCGTATTATACTCCCTGAACGTCAATTTGCCACTTCACCCGGGTGGAACCCGCCGTGCCGTGGCAGGGAGCACCTGCGCGCGAACAGGCGCCAAGGCGTGCGGATGCATAAACCGCCATGCATTTATGGGGGACAGGACCGATGCGGCGCGCAAGGGCAAGCGGCGCTTGCGCCCGACTAACTCGCAATTGATCCGGGAAGCCTTCCGGCATATCATCATGTTTCATGTCAAGGGAACGAGTCCCGGGGGGGGAGCCATGTCCAGGGCGAGTCTGCTGCCGCGCATCGCTTGGTGCGGGACGATCGTCACCGTGCTGTCGGCCGGATGGGCGGGCGCCGAGACGCTGCGCGTCACCGCCGTCTCCCCAGCGCCCGAGAGCGTCGTGACGGCGTCGCCGGCGTCTGTGGCGGTGACCTTCAACCAGAACGTCGATCCCGCGACCGTGACGGCGTCCACGTCCCGGCTGGTGGGACGGGGGCCGGACGGGGTCTTCGGGACGGCGGACGACCGGACGATTGCTCCCGTTGGAGTGACGGTAGTGGGCGGGATGCAGGTCGTTCTTGACTTGACCGACATAACGATGCCGGACGATTATTACCAGATCACGTTAGCCGGTAGCGTTCAGGATGGGGATGATTCTACTCTTGTCGGATACTGGAAGCTCGACGAAGAGTCCGGAATCACGGCCCTTGACTCATCCGGTCATGGTAAACATGGGCAGTTGGAGGGGCCGACGCGGGTGACGAATGGCCGATTTGGCAACGCCCTGTATTTCAACGGCCTGCAAGACCGGGTCAACATCGACGCCGGCGACATACAGCCTCCCTGGACGGCAGCCCTGTGGGTGAACCGGGAGGATTCCCTCTCCGATGATGCACGATTGACAGATGATTCCATCAATCCGGCGGGGTCTTCCCTTCGACTTGAACAATACAGCTACACCAATAAAGTCGGCATCACACGTTATACGGGGGGAAATCCTGCGTTTGATTACACGGCACCCATCGGATCCTGGGTGCACTTGACCTTCCTGGGAACCGCCACCGAGACCCACTTGTACGCCAATGGAGCGTATGCAGGGACGATAGCGCTCTCCATCCCGCTGTCTGTTGGCAAGCTGGGCTCACATGGTGGGAATTCGATGAAGGGCATTCTGGACGATGTGCGGATGTACAATCGAGCATTGACCCCGCAGGAGATCCAGTATCTCGGTACGCTGGGGTATCTGCCGGGAGGCTTCAAGAATGTTGACGGCGATGCCTTGGACGGGGAATACACGGGCGCGTTCCCTTCCGGCGACGGTACGGTGGGCGGGGACTTCGTCTCCACGTTCATGGTGAACGCCGCAACACCCTCTGTTATCTCCACGGCCCCGGCGAATGGAAGTCTCTCTGTCGATCTGTACATGCCTGTCAGCGTGACGTTCAGCGAGTCGATGGATCAGGCCTCGGTTGAGGCGTCCTTTTCGGTTGTCCCGGCGGTCGCCGGCGCGTTCTCGTGGTCCGGTTCGACAGTGGTCTTCACCCCCTTCTCCGCGCTGTCGGAGTCGATGACCTATACCGTCACGATCGGCGTGGGGGCGGAAGATATTGCCGGGACCGCCTTGGCCGCTCCATATGCCTTTTCTTTCACCACCGGCACTGCTGCGGCGGCCAGCCTTCCCTTGCCTGTGGGCCCCGTCACATCGCTCCTCTATTTCGGCGCGACGGCATCCGACCGCATCACCGGCTACCCCACCAGCGGCCAGTCCATCCTCTGGGACGACTTCACGCACGCCGGCCTCGCGCCGGAATACGCCCAGCAGCCGAGCCCCGGCCAGGCCGTGACGCTTGCGGTCACGACGACCCAGACGCCCATGGTCTGGACCGCGCTGACGGACGCCGACGGCCTCTGGTGCAACGGGATCGGCGACCAGTATGTCGCGTACGCGGCCCTCTACGTCCTTGCCCCCACCGCCCGGTCCACCCGGCTGGACTTCACCTATGATGATCGGCTGCGCGTCTGGCTGGACGGCGGGGCGGACGCCATTTTCGCCCCGACCACGTCGGGTCTCTTCGCCGGCTCCGCGCAGGTGACACTGTCGGCCGGGTGGCACTGTTTCGTCTTCAAGCTCTACGATGCGGGGAGCGCGGATTACTTCAGCGTGCAGTTCAAGCACCCGGACGGCACCGACATGACGGACCTCCGGTACGCGCTGTCGGATCCCATGCCGCCGGTCGTGAAGGAGATCGTCCCGGCAGCCGACGCGACGGACGTTCCCGCCTGGTCGGACGTGATCGTGACGTTTGCCGAGCCGATGGATACGAGCGTGATCCCGGAAACGGTGGCGGTGCTCTCGGGCGGCACGGCGGACGGCACCTGGGCGTGGACGGACCCGCGACGTCTGGTCTGGACCCCGTCGGCGAGCCTCGAGCCGGCGACGGCCTACACGATGAGCCTCACGCGGGCCAACGCGAAAGACATCACGGGCAACACCCTCAGTGGGACGGACACGTTCACGTTCACGACGGCCGCCTTGGCCGCGCCGGCCCCGGTGGTTGTCTCCGTGCTGCCGGACCGGGCCGTGACGGGGGCGTCGCTGGCCGATGTCGCCCTCGCGGGCTCCGGCTTCGCCCGCGGCGGCGGCATCCACCCGCCCGGTGCCGTGCCGTTCCAGGGACACTACTACCAGTTCGTCCACGTGCACACGCCCCCCGATGTCGCCGAGACTGAGAGCGAGGCCCTCGGCGGGCACCTGGCCGTCATCTCCTCCGCGGAGGAGGACGCCTTCGTCTGGCGGCTGGGCGGGTACATCAACTTCTATTTCGGGCTGACGGACCAGGCCGTCGAGGGGGTGTTCGTCTGGGTCAACGGGGAGCCTATCGTCTACACGAACTGGGGGCCGGGGGAGCCGAGCGATTGGGGCGGCGAGGACTGGGCCGCCTACTGGTGGGGCTTCCAGTGGAACGACAATGTCGGGGACCGGCCCTATGTCCGCGAATTCGACGTGCAGACGGCGCCCTCGGTGCGGCTGGTCAAGACGGGCCAGCCGGACCGCGTCGCGACCCGCGTCCGGTTCGTCGACGCCGGACACCTCCTCTTCAACGTGGACCTCGTCGGGGCCGCGCCGGGTGCCTGGGACGTGGTGGTGACCAACCCCGACGGCCAGATCGCCGTGCTGCCCAGCGGCCTCACCGTGGATCCCCTCCTGCAGATCACGGGGCTCGCCCCCGCGTCCGGCAGCGTGTTGGGCCCCGTCCCGGCCAGTATCGTCGCGACCTTCAACCAGGACCTCGACCCGGTGTCCGTGACGACGTCCACCTTCCGCCTCGTCGGACGCGGGCCGGACGAGTTTCTCGGGACGGCGGACGACGTGTTGATCACGCCCGTGTCTGTTGCCGTTGTTGGCGGCAACCAGGCGGTGATGGATCTGACGGGCGTGATGGTTTCAGACGACATCTATGGGGTGCAACTCGTGGCGACCGCCCCCGCGACCGGCGACCCGTCCCTCATTGCCTACTGGCGATTCGACGAGGGGGCCGGAACCGTGGCGCAGGATGACTCGGGAACCGGCAAGACGGGAACGCTCGTGAACAGCCCCGTCTGGACGATGGCGGGTCGGTTCAACGGGGCGCTCCGATTCGACAGCCCCACCGACTACGTGAGCCTCGGGCTCTCGAACGTCAGCAGCCCCTGGACCGCCTCCTTCTGGGTCAAGCCGGAAGGATCGACGGGGATGGCCGATCTCCTCTATTCCAGCACCTGGGCTCTTCGGCTCGAGCAATACCTGACGCGAAAAATCGGGTTCACCCGGTTCACCGTGACGGACTGGTCCTTCGCAGACGCGGCACCTCTCGGAACGTGGATCCACTTGGCGTTTGTCAGCAGTCCCGCCGGCACGTCGCTGTACATCAACGGCGTCTTCCAGGAAACGATCGGCGTCGTATCGCAACTGCCGCTGGCCGCCATCGGCAGCGCGGCCAGCTCCCTGATCGGCGTCCTCGACGAGGTGCGGCTCTACAACCGCGCGCTGACCGCGGGGGAGATCCAGGCCCTGGCGCTCTCTGGCGGCGGGATCGCGGCCGCCGGCGGGGCGACGCTCGACGGCGAGTTCGGCGGGACGTTCCCCTCGGGGGACGGACGGCCCGGCGGCGATTTCACCGCAACGTATGCCATCGGGGCAAACGCCCCGACCGTGGTCGTCGTCTCCCCGACGGACGGGGCGGTCTCCGTCGACCGGATGATGCCCGTCAGCGTCACGTTCAGCGAGTCCATGGACAAGGCGTCCGCCGAGGCCGCCTTCTCGATCGCACCGCCGGCGACCGGCGCCTTCAGCTGGTGGGGGCACACGCTGACCTTCACCCCCTCGGCTCCTTACCCGGAGAGCACGGTTTGCGCCGTGACGATCGCGGCGTCGGCACAGGACGCCGGCGGGATGCTGATGGCCGCCCCGCATGTCTTCACCTTTACGACCGGAACCACGGCGACCTCCAGCCTTCCGCTCCCTCCGGGGCTCGTGAAGCGCCTCCTCCATCTGGGCTCCCAGGAGAGCGATCGCATCTCCGGGTATCCCTCCCCCAGCCGGGAGATCCTGGGCGATCTCTTCCTCCACGCTGGGCTGGGACCGGAATACGCCCAGCGTCCGGGCCCCGGTCAGGCGGCGCACTTCCCGGTTACGACGACCGAGATCCCCATGGTCTGGACGCCACTCACCGATGCGGACGCCGACGGGATCTGGGCGGAAAATGTCGGCGATTACTACATCATGTACTGGGCCCTCTATGTCCTCGCCCCCACGACCCGCCAGACCCGGCTGGTCCTGACGCATGACGACGAATTGCGTGTCTGGATGGATGGGAATCCCTCGCCCCTGTACACCTCCTTCGCCTACGGGGGGGGATCCGTCGAGTTCCCCCTGACGGCCGGCTGGCATGTGTATCTCTTCAAGCTCCGGGAAAAGACAGGAAACGACAGCTTCAGCGTCCGCTTCTCGAATCCCGACTTGACGGACATGACGGATTTGCGCTATGCCCTTGAAGACCCGCTTCCGCCCGACGTGGAGACCGTCTTCCCTGCGGACGGTGCCGCGGGCGTGCCGATCTGGTCGGATGTGCTCGTGACGTTCCGGGAGCCGATGGACACGGGCACGAGCCCGGCCACCGTCGCCAGCCTGTCCGGCGGGACGGCGGACGGGTCGTGGACGTGGGCAGACCCGCGCACGCTGGTCTGGACCCCGGCCGCCAACCTGGATCCGTCGACGATCTACACCCTTGCGATCTCTCCCTCCGACGCGACGGACCTGGCCGGCCATCCGTTGACCGGCACGCACTCCTTCTCGTTCACCACGGCACCGCTCCAGCCCGCCCCGTCCCTTGTGTCGGTGACGCCGCCCTGCGGCGTATCCGGTTACACCCTGTCCGGGGCGATCCTGGACGGGAGCGGCTTCCTCGAAGGGGGCGTCCTCCATCCCGTCGGGGCGACCCCGTTCCAGGGGCACTACTACCTCCTCTCCGCGGTCTGCGCGTCCTGGTCGGATGCGAAGGCCGACTGCGAGGCGATGGGCGGCCACCTGGCGGTTGTCACGTCGCCGGAAGAAAACGACTTCGTCTACGATCACGGCGCGTCGCTCGCGAACTGGATCGGGGCGTCGGACCTGGACGTGGAGGGGACCTTCGCCTGGGTCACGGGCGAACCCTTCGCGTTCACGAACTGGCGCGTGAACCAGCCCGACAATTACGAGGACAACGAGGATGCCGTCAGCTTCTTCCAGGACCCGACCTGGAACGATCGCTCGATGACCGATCTCCGGGCCGCCGTCTGCGAGTTCGAGTCCCGGACGCCGCCTGCGATCCGGTTGAGGAGGGCGGGGCAGCCGGATCGCGTCGCGACCGGCGTCCGGTGGACCGACGCCGGGCACCTGACGTTCGACGTCGACCTCGCGGGCGCGATCCTGGGGGCGTGGGATGTTACGGTCACCAATCCGGACGGGCAGAGCGCGACGCTCGCCGGCGCCTTCACCGTCGAGGTGCTCCTGAAGGTGACCGGGCTCACTCCTGCCCCCGGCTCCATCGTGGTCGGCACCCCTGTCGCGCTCACCGTCGACTTCAACAAGGCCGTCGACCCGTCGACGGTGACAGCCTCGACGTTCCGGCTCCTGCGCCACGGTCCGGACGGCGTCTTCGGCACGGCGGACGACGTGGTCGTCCCTCCGGCCCTGGTCACCGCGTCCGGGGCGCAGGCCGTCTTCCAACTCAGCGCCGCCCCCATTCCCGACGACGTCTATGGGATCCAGATCCTCGCGGGGGCCGGCCAGGTCGCGGACTCTTCCGGCGTCTCATTGGATGGCGAGTACCTCGGCGTGTTCCCGACGGGAAACGACGCGCCCGGCGGCGATTTCCTCGCGACCTTTATCTTCCGAAACGACGCGGATCGCGACGGGATGCCGGATTACTGGGAGAACCTTTACGGGCTGGACCCGGACAATCCGGCCGACGCCGGGTGGGATCTCGACAACGACGGATTCACGAACCTGACGGAATACCGCAACGGCACCAATCCAGCGGACCCGCCACCCAGCGGAGGGCACCACAGCCGCTGCGGCTCCATCGGGATCGACCTGATGCTGCCCCTTGTCTTCCTCTGGCTGTGGAGGAAAAGGCGGGACCGGGAATCCATCTGCTCACCGGAGGAGCGAATGGGGCCTTAAGATTCTAGGGTGCGAAACGGCCATGCTTGTGCGAGTCCCCCGTCTGATCATCCTTCCGGCTCTACTCGCTCTGGCCATCCAGCTTGCCGCCAGCGGCGAACCGGCCCAGC
>CAYUME010000122.1:0-10135 GCA_964445475.1 uncultured Planctomycetia bacterium | reverse complement strand
GGCAGGGGACCAACCCCTCCCACCCGCGGGACCCTGTTGAGATGGCCGGGCGGGACGGCATCTGTTAGAAAGAGACCCCGTTCCCCCCGCGCGCCCTTTCGAGGCTATTGCCATGCACCGGACGATCACGGGGCTCGCCGTCGTGGTCGGGGCCGCGTCGGTCCTGGCGTCGGCCGCCGCGCCGGCGCCGGACATCCACGGCGAGACGGTGGAGCAGGTCGCCGCGCGGACGGGCTACACGGAGGAGGAGATCCGGACGGTCTTTCCCCCGATCGAGGCGTGGCCGCTGGAGCCGCGTCCCGGCGCGCCGGCCCCCACCTTCGCGGCCGACCGGTTCAAGCCGCCCCCCGCCCCCGGTATCCACCCGCGCATCTATTTCAACCCCGAGGACCTGCCCGACATCCGCCGCCGCCTGAAGGAGACGCACGTCGGCCGCGTCCTGATGGAATCGATCCGGGGCCGCCTCCTCCAGGTCTCGCCGAAGGAGGAGGACTGGGAGGGCGTACCGTACAAGCCAAAGCCGGAGGACTACGCGCGCTTTGCCGCGCGGGGCCTCCGGATCGAGGCCCGCGCCGGCTACCGCGGACCGTGGGTTGGCGGCTGGATCAACGACCTGGCGGCCGGGAAGGTCCCCGCCGGGCTCGACGGGACGTGGACGGAGCCCGCGCCCGACTCCCAGCGGCAGTACCTCCTGCACCTCCTCCCCTTCGAGGCCTTCCGCTGCCTGGTCGACGAGGACGACGAAGGTGGCCGCCGCATCGGCGCGGCGCTGGCCACCCTCGCCCGCTGCCTCCGCCACACGATGGCCACGTGGTCCGTCACCACCAACTGGCAGGCCGTCTACCAGCCGCTCGGCAGCGACAGCGTCGGGCTGACCTACGACTGGGCGCACCGGTGGATGACGGAGGAGCAGCGCGACGTCGTGCGCAAGGCCATCGCCGAGATCACCCGCGGCAAGCAGTACATCGGCCTCGACCACGTGCCGGCCTTCCCCGGCAACACCAGCAACTGGAACATCATCCACGCCAACCTTCTTCCCATGGTCCTGGCCATCGAAGGGGAGGAGGGGTACGACGTGGCGGTCTACGGCCGGATCGTCGAGGGGTTGAAGAAGTGGGTCTATGTCGCCAGCGGCCCCGACGGAGCCCCGTTCGAGGGGCTGACGAAGAGCACGTACGCGCCGCACTGGCTCCTGCCGCTGGCCAGGCGCGGCCATCCCTTCATCGGCTCGCAGTGGTCCGTCAACCACGTCCGCCGCTTCCACCTTCACGTGATGCTGCCGTGGGGCGGCGACTACGTCTTCGAGACCGGGATCGGCCCCCCGCGCGACGTGGCCCCCTTCAAGTTCGCCCACCCATCCGACCCCGTCGTCGACCTGGTCTACGGCGAGACCGTCCGGGACCTCTTCGGCGGGGAGGAGCCGGACCGCGGCCGCTGGCCCAACTGCCGCACCACCTACGCCCCCTGGTGGCCGTACCTCGTCCTGGCCGACGACCCGATCGGCGCGGAGGGCGGGCGCTACGACATCGACAAGGCCTTCGACCGGGTGATGGCGTTGCTGGCGAAGACGGAGCCGTTGACCTACTTCAGCGACACCCGGGGCCTGATGACGGCCCGCACCGCGTGGGACCGGGACGCCGCCTTCCTCTACTTCGAGCCGCGCCACGTCCCCGGCGGGCATAACCGCGCCTCCCGCAACGAGTTCGTCTTCGCCTCCCACGGCCGGCTCTGGGCCCACCGCACCGTGGCGGTGGAGGACACCTCCGAGCTCCACTCCGTCGTGCTGGTCGACGGCCAGGGCCAGGGCAAGTCGGGCGGGCGGTGCCCGGCCGGCCGCACGGTGGCCTTCGCGGACGCGCCGCAGGCCACCTTCGCCGCGGCCGACGCCGCGTGGGCCTACGGCCACGTCCTCGTGTCGGCGGACCACAAGCAGGCCGAGCCGGTGACGGTCACGCCGAACGACTCGCGCCTGAGCCGGAGCCCGCTGCCGTGGATGGACCGGCCCTGGTTCTTCCTCCCCAACTGGAGCACCGGCTGCAAGCCCGCCCCGAAGAAGGACCCCGGCGGCCACGGGTACTGGATCCCCCACAACCCGGTGCGGCACGCCTACCGGACCTGCGGCCTCGTCCGCGGGGCGCACCCGTACGTCCTGGTCGTCGACGACATCCGGAAAGACGACGCGGAGCACGACTACGCCTGGCTGATGCAGGTCCCGGACGACGTGAAGGTCGCCTCGACCGTCCCCGGCACCATCGGGCGGGACGGCGTGGTGGACCTGGTGCTCGCGGACGGGGCCGGTCGGCGGCTGCTCGTCCGCGTGCTGGCCGCCGGCGACACCGCGCAGGCCAGGCAGACCCAGGCCAAGGCCGCCCTGGAGACGTTCGAAAACAAGACGCAGAAGGGGACGACGCGGCACCAGCGGGTCGTGCTCCCCCTGCGGGCCGTCACCGGCCATTTCGTCGTCCTCCTCTTCCCCCACCGCGAGGGGGAGGCGCTCCCGGCGACCCGGTGGGAGGACGGGGGCCGGCGGGTCGCCGTCGCGTGGCCGGACCAGCAGGACGCCTGCGCGTTGACGCCGGGCGACGACGGGCGGACGCGGCTGGCGCTGAGCCGCGACGGGGCGGAGCGGGCCGTCGTGAAATGACGAAGTTCCCCCGGCCGGTTGAGATTCCTCCGCCGGAGGAATATATAATGCAGGAAGAAACGCGGCGCCCCCGGAAACGCCTCCCATGGCCGACGCCGAACACGTCGTCACCCTCCTGACCCGCGCCCAACCCTCCCTCCACGCCTACATCCTCTCGCTCCTCCCCGACCCGGCCCTCGCCGACGACGTCCTCCAGGAGACCAACGTCACCCTCTGGCGCAAGGCGGGCGATTTCCAGCCGGGCACGTCCTTCACCGCCTGGGCCTGCCAGGTCGCCTGGTACAAGGTCCTCAGCGCCCGCCGCCGGATGGCGCGCGACCGGCACTGCTTCGGCGACGAGCTGCTCGACTACCTGGCCGAGCGCCAGGCCCAGCGGGCGGAGGGGCTCGAGCCGCGGCGCACCGCGCTCCGCGACTGCATCGCGAGGCTCCCCGAGCCCCAGCGCCGCCTGCTCCGCGACCGTTACCGGCCCGGCGCCTCCGTCCAGGCCATCGCCCGGGACTCGGGCCGCACCGTCGGCGTCGTCTCCCAGACGCTCTACCGCATCCGGACCGCCCTGGAGGAGTGCATCCGGGGCTCCCTGTCGGAGGGCCGGGCATGACCCTCCTGCCGGAGAAGCTGGACCAGATCCGCCGCCTGTCGGACGAGCTGATCGACACCGGCCTGGATCCCGACCGGATCCGCTGCCTGGAGGAGCTGCTCCGGGACGACCCCGAGGCCTGCGAGGCCTACCTCGACCGCGTCACGCTGCACGCGCACCTCCGCCACGAGGTCGGCGGCGATTCGCAGCCGGCTATCCCGGCGGGACTGCCCGCGATCGCCGCGTCGGACCGGCACGGCCTCGGAGGTCCCGTCCGGCGCCACCGCGTCGCGGCGGTCGCCGCGGTGGCGCTCCTCGGTGCCGGCCTCGCGGCAGGGCTCTGGTTCGGGATGCGGACGGAAGAGAAGCCGACTGGCGCCGAACCGGCCCCTGACGCGTCCTACGTCGCGTCGCTCCGGAACGCGGTCGAGGCCCGCTGGGAGGCGTCCGGCCCCGCGCCGGTCGTCGGCGGGCGCCTGCGCCGGGGCGACCTGGCGCTGGTCTCCGGCCTGGCCGAGCTGGAGCTCTTCGACGGGGCGGTGGTGGCCGTCCAGGGGCCTGCGCGACTGACCCTGGCCGGCGCTGACCGCATCGTCCTGCACGACGGCACGCTCTCGGCCGTCGTCTCGCCCGCCGCGGTCGGGTTCACCGTCGAGACGCCGACCACGGTGCTGGTCGATCGCGGCACGCGGTTCGGGGTGTCGGTCGGCGCGGGCGGGACCACCGAGGCGCACGTCTTCGTCGGCTCGGTGGACGTCACTCCCCGCGCCGGGGGCGACGTCCGGCAGCTGAAGGAGAACTCGGCCGCGCGGATCGGGCCGGACACGGACGCCCTCGTGCCCGTCCCGGCGGACGCCGACCGCTTCCCCCGGCCGGGCGAGCGGATCGTCGTCCCGCTCGTCGACGGCGACTTCGAGCCGGGAACGCCCGTGCCGGACCTGGACGTCCCGACGGAGCAGGGGGGCTGGAGCGGGGACCTCTGCCAGGTCGTCGGCCCCGCGCAGGGGATCGTGCCCCGCCAGGGGAAGGGCATGCTCCGGTTTGTCTCCACCCGCAACGAGTCGGCGGGCTCCGCGCTGACCAACGAATCGTCCCAGCAGTGGCAGTTGATCGACCTCCGGTCCTTGGCGGAGGATGTGGCGGCCGAGCGCGTGACCGCCGAGGCCTCGGCCTGGTTCAACCGTGTGGCGGGGGACGCGGAGGCCGACACCCGCTTCGCGGTCGGCCTCTTCGCCTTCCGGGGCGACCCCGCCGGGGCCCGGGCGGCCTGGGACCGGAAGGATGCGTCGCGGCTGAGCGCGGCCCGGACGGAGATCCTGACCGACGGCGCCCCGTCCACGTGGGAGCCCGCCGAGGTCCGCCTCCCCGTCCCCCGCGACGCCGACTACCTGGTCGTCGAGATCCACGCCTCGGAGAACGTGAAGAATGACCTCGTCGCGCCCGAGTTCGACGGACACTACGCCGACGCGGTCCGCCTGACGCTCAAGGTCGCCCCCCGGCCGGCCCGGTCGGGCGTAAAATAGCGCTCGGAAGAGCGACCGTTCGTTGAGACCCTCCCCGGGAAAGGACCCCTTCTCATGGTGCGCGCGAACTCGAACGGCAGGAGGCGATACCCCGGGGCGCTCGCCCCCCTGATTCTCGCGGCCACGTCCGTCGGCGCCGCCCCCTCCCCCTTCGCCGACAAGCCCTGCCTCTCCTACAGCTCGTTCCGGAACCAGGAGCTGCGCTGGGGCGACGCCCCCCTGGACGACTTCGGCCCCACGCCGGTGAAGTTCGACGTCTCCGGCCTTCGCGCCCTCAAGCCGTCCCCCCCGCCCGGCGTCCACCCGCGCATCCTCTGCTCCCCCGCCGACCTCCCCGACATCCGCCGGCGGCTGAAGGAGACGCGATGCGGCCAGCAGGTCTGGCGCAACCTCCTCTCCTGGACCCACGGGATGAAGGCGACGTACGACGACAAGGCCGACTACGCGCGACCGGACCTCTGGAACGGGAGCTTCGGCGGCCTGCACGGGCCCGTGCCCCTCTTCCGCCTGGGCCCAGGCGGCTGGAAGTCCGACCGCTTCCGACGCCTCGTCGACGGCGACGGGACGGCCGAGGTCGGATTCTTCTGGAACGTCTTCCCGCTGGAGGCCTTCCGCTGCTGGATCGAGGACGACAAGGCCGCCGCCGGGACGCTCGCGAAAGCCGTCATGACCGCCTTGCAGTCCGAGCTCAAGGCCATCGACGCGAAACGGAAGGAGAAGAAGGAGACGCGCCCCCGCCAGCTGGCCCTCGACGACGTCAGCAAGGGCAACGGCCTGGCCTTCACCTACGATTTCCTCTTCGACTTCCTGGCGCCGGAGCAGAAGAAGGCCCTGCATGCCGAGCTGGCGGAGACGACCTGGTACCATGACAACTACGGCACCTTCAATGACGCCACCAACACCCGGAGCAACTGGGCAAGCTTCAGCTACTGGCTGATCCAGCTCCTGGCCATCGAGGGCGAGCCGGGCTTCAACGACCTCAAGTACCTCGGCCTCTACCGCGGCTGGCGCAACTTCCTCACCTTCGGCTTTTACCCCTCCGGCGCCGTGCTGGAGGGCGAGGCCAAGGACCAGCTGGGCCTGGACGGCATCATGGCCTTCGCCCGGCGCGGCACGCGCGAGAACCTGGCCGGCCACCCCCACCTCCGCGCGCAGGCGAGCCGGTTCCTGCCGCTCAGCGTCACGCCGACCGGCGGCGGTAGCGGCGCCTTCGGCCAGGGACCGTTCCTCAAGTTCGATCTCCTTGGCGGCATCGGATCCATCAACCCCTTGGACGCGATCGGCCTCAAGTTCATGCTCCCCGACGACAAGGCCGTCGACTGGGTCTTCCGCAAGCAGGTCGGGGAGGACTACCGGCTCGTCCCCGACCGGCCCGACGGCTACCACAACGCCCTCCTCTTCTGGGCTCTCTACGCGACCGACTTCGACCCGGCCAACGACGACCCGGCGAAGCTCGGGCTGGGCCACACGTTCTTCTGCGGCGAGCGCGCGCTGATGATGACCCGCAGCGGCTGGCAGGGCGACGCCCTGATGCTCGGCCTCCACGTCCGCTCCGCCAAGGGCGGACATCCGTATGCCGACCGCAACGCCATCGCCCTCTGCGGCGCCGGCCGCGCCTGGTCGATCCCCGGGGCCTTTGATTCCTTCGACAACGCGCGGAACAGCTTGGTCGTCGTGGACGGCCAGCCGCAAGACCTCTGGGTCCCGGCCCGCGTCGTGGACTTCCGGGACAACCCGCTCGCCACCTTCGCCGTCGGCGACGCCAAGTATGCCTGGGACTGGAAGTGGAAGAACCTCGAGGGCCGGGAGAAGCCCTACACGAAGGGGGACGTCGACGCCGGCCGCGTCGACATCCCCGCGGGGTGGCAGCCGGTCCGCCATGCGCTCAACGACTTCGCCTTCACGAAGCGCGCCGAGGCCTGCTTCGCCCGCCCGATGTTCGAGCTGCCCAGCTGGATCGGCGTGCGCGGCAGCCTGACGCCCGTCGTCTGCCAGCCCAACTACCCCGTGAAGAAGGCCTTCCGCACGGCTGGGATCGTCCGCGGGGCGCGCCCCTACGCGCTGGTCGTCGACGACATCCAGAAGGACGACGCGGCCCGCCACTACGACTGGATCCTGGTCCTGCAACCCGACCTGCAGATCGTGAAGATCGACCGCCCCGACGGGCGCGATCCCGCCACGTTCGACGTCATCCTGAACGGCGATCCCCCGGCGACAACGATGAAGAAGGATGAAACGCTCACTCCCCTGCGGCCCGGGGGGACGGTCACGGCAGGCCAGCCCCTGTTGCTGGTCCGCGTGCTCTCCTTGACCCGCCAGACGGCCGACGGCCAGCCGCCCGCGGGGATCGACGAGATCCGGGACAAGCGCAACACGATCCGACGCCTGGTCATCCCGTCCGACGCCGTCGCGCCCGATTACAAGGTGCTGCTCTACGCGTACCGGGAAGGCGACCCGCTGCCGGCGACCACCTGGAACGCCGGCCGGACGCAGGTGACGGTCGCGTGGCCGGATCAGAAGGACGTCATCGCCTTCGCCCCTGCGCCGTGCGGGAAGACGAACGTGACGGTCACGCGCCTCGAGAACGGCGCGAGCCGGGAACTGGTGCGGCTCGACCGGGACGCGCCGCCGCTGGGGCTGGCTCCGGACGAGAAAGCCCGATGAACCGATGTCGCCTGGAAGCGGGACGCCGAGGAGCTTTTCCCGAGGATCGGGTTCATCGTAACGGACATGACGTGGCGATCCCCCAGGGGGGTTCGATTCCACAACGAGAGGGCAGGAAAAGCGGCCTTCGCAAGTGGGACGGGGGCCGGTGCGCGCCCAGCCTGGCGAAAGCCTCAACATGGAGAACTAATCGATCCTGGGGCAGGGAGGTTCTGACGGATCCACAGGGGATGGCAAGGCCTGACTTGAGGAGAACGTTCCTCACGAGCGGACCGCGTACAGGTTGCCCTTCTTGGGGTGGCGCGAGCGCGGGACGACATCGCAGCGGTAGCCGCGCTCGCGCAGGAACGCCGCGAGCCTCGGCCCGTCCCAGCCGGCCGGCCCCTGGTGGTACTCGAGATGGATCCGGTCGATCGTCGGCCACAGGCCGGCCGGCATCGCCGAGAGGCTCTCGTACTCCGCGCCTTCGCAGTCCATCTTGAGCAGGCTGCACCGCTCGATCTTGTGCTCGGCGAAGATCTGCTCGAACGTGATCGCCTCGACCTGGACTTTCGTCGTGCCCACGGCCGCGTCGGCGATCATCGAATGGGCGCCGGGATTCCGGGAGACAAACAGGTCGATCGTGCCGGCCTTGCCCGAGACCGCCTTGGCGATCGGCACGACGTGGCGGAGCCGGTCCCCGCTCATGTTGGTCTTCAGGTACTTGAAGTTGTCCGGCATCGGCTCGAAGGAGAGGACCCGTTTCGCCAGGGGCGCGACGCGGACCGAGAACAGGCCGATGTTGGCGCCGACGTCGAGCACGGTGTCCCATCCGCCGGCCGGATGGCCGTCGAGCCGGTACTCGTCGCGCGCGAAGATCCCGCTCAGCACCTGGCGGTCGATGTGGGGCGAGTGGCAACGCACCGAGTAGCCGCCCTTGAACGCGACGTCGAAGTCCCCGTCGGGCATGGGGGATTTGCGGGTCCAGACGAAATTCCAGGGCTCCTGGAGCCAGGCGCGCAGCGCGAAGTAGTCCCGGATATTCTTGATGATGCGCTTCACGGAGGATGGAGTCTACGCGCCCGGACTCGCGGGGTCAATCCAACATCGACCCTGTCGACAGCGAGACCGGACATACCACTCCGCGAGGGGCGGAAACTCCTCCTGCAGCACATGGCCCGCCTCCGCCAGGATCACCTCGCCGCCTTCCCCCGACGTCATCCGCCCGAGGACGAGAAGATTGCGCATGCCGGTTCCGTTCGTGAAGGTCGGGAGGAACCCGGAGCTGGCCGAGGACCCGGGCTTCCGGGACGCGGAGGTCTTCAAGCGGCTCCCGGGATTCGAGCCGATCCCCCTCGAGAAGATCGGGACGTACACGGACGAGGACCGCCGCGCGCTGCCGTCCGAGGGGGAGCTGAAGCGGCGTGTGCCGGTGGGGACGGACGGGAAGAACGACGCCGACCCGCTCACCCGACGACGGCCTCCGGGCGGCTCAACGCGCCGATCCGTCCTGCGCCCCCTCGCCGTCCGCCCACCGCCGCCGGCCTGCCGTGAAGAAGGGGATCAGCATCGGGAGCAGCACGAGCAGCGTGAAGGGGTTGACGCCGGCCTGATCCATCCCGCCGAAGGCGCGGATCGCGAAGGCCGCCGCCCCGAAGACCAGCGCGTACGGGGCGAGAAGCAGTTTCCAGTAGGGCGTCCGCGGGAAGCGCCAGGGCGTGGCGAGGCAGATCGCCGTGACGGCGACGGCGAAAAGCCCCAGGCCGATCACCCCCTCCGCCGTCTTCCCCTGGGCCAGCCAGAGGACCGACAGGATCCCCAGCCAGAGAAACCCGCCCAGCCAGCCGCCGATCCAGCCGACCCTTTCGCCCGTGCGCGATCTCATGGAAGGAGAGCCTCCACGCTGCTCCTGGCGGTGTCACGCAGGAGGGACGCCCCCCGCGCCATCGCGTCTTCGAGCGAGCCGGCCCGAGGCAGGATCTCGCAGACGGCCTGGAAGGGCTCAGGCACCAGCCGGTCGCGGTCGCGTGCGGAGCCGCAGAAGGCGACGCACGGGACGCCCGCCTCCCGGGCGATCCTCGCTAGTCCCGCCGGAGCCTTGCCCTGGAGCGTCTGCGCGTCCATCCGCCCCTCCCCCGTCACGACGAGGTCCGCCCCCCGCGCCCGCTCGCGCAGCCGGGCGGTCTCGATCACGACGTCGATCCCTGGCCGCAGCCGCGCCTTGAGGAAGGCGGCCAGGCCGAATCCCAGCCCGCCCGCGGCGCCCGCGCCGGGCGCGTCGCGGAAGCGGACGCCGATCGCGCCCTCGACGACGTCCGCGTAGCGCGCGAGGAAGGCGTCGAGCCGCCGCACCGTCGCCGGGTCCGCCCCCTTCTGCGGGCCGTAGACCGCGGCGGCGCCGCGCGGCCCGCAGAGCGGGTTGTCGACGTCGCAGATGACCTCGACGGCCGCCTTCGCGAGCCGCGGGTCGAGGCCCGCCGTGTCGACCCGGGCGAGGGCCTCGAGCGCGGCCGGAGCCGCAGCGGTCTCGCGGCCGGCGGCGTCGAGGAAGCGGACGCCGAGGGCGCGCGCCATGCCCGCGCCGCCGTCGTTCGTCGCCGACCCGCCGATCCCGACCAGGAGACCGCCCCCGTCTCGTGCGAGGCTAAGATGTTGTTTACGAAGATGTTCAGCTGCGTCGCCGACATGCCGACGACCTCCGCGGCCATCAGCCGCCCCATGCGCCGCAGCCCCGGCTCCGCCAGG
>CAYUME010000121.1:0-10139 GCA_964445475.1 uncultured Planctomycetia bacterium | reverse complement strand
TACGGGATCGCGGAAATTCGACAGGACATGATTTGTCGCTCCAGGAAATTGATGAGGGAAACGATGACGATCAGGAGCCTTCAACCATTGGCGGTCCAGCCATCAACCCATGGGCGGAGCATGGGGTTGATGCGCAGGCGGGCGGCCTTGATGTCATCGTAGGCCCAGCGTTCGCGATGGCCGTCGTCGGCACAATGATGACGGCATAGTCTTGATTGGACCGATGCCGGACTCCATGAAGCCATAGAGGCTGGGTGCGCCACCGGCAAAAAGGCCTGGAACACCCCTGCCTCCCGGCAGCAGACGAGGACATCGCGATCGCTGAAATGGTCACGCTTGATCAGCATGGGGATCATTCCCGCCTTGGATCCATTCCTCCTGTGACGTGATTATTTGAACTGATCTGGCAGGGGCAGCGCCTTATCCACCACATAGATCAGGTACATCGCGAATCGAGGCATCTTTTTGTCGAGGATAGGAACTCCAAAAGCCCATTCCGAGGCGCTGGACGGGTGCTCCGGAGGCAGTATAATGGCCAACGAACACCCGGGCAAGGGAAAGGGAGGCTGATCGGGAGGCGGGGAAGGCAACGTAAGGGGCGTTATCGGACTTTCCCCGGTCGCCCTGCCGACCCCCGTTTCCCTGACCGAATCCAATAAGGCCGGCTTCGGGGGCGCACGTGTGGGCTTTTGAATTGCCTACCCGCCGGACTTCCTCCCGCCCTTGTAGATCGCCCGGTCGAAGGTCTTGACGTACTCGGTCCAGTTTCCGGGCAGCTCGGCGGCGTCGGCCAGGAGGGCCTCGACGGCGTTGAGCTTGGCATCGAGGTTGTCGAGATAGTGGAGGGCGATGGCCTCGCGGGTGGCGGGGAGGGTGAGCGCCCCCCACTCGCGCTGGCCGTGGTGGCTGGCGATCAGGTGGCGGAGCTGGTCGCGGACCGGTTCGGGGAGCCCGCCGATCTCCGCCGTCTTCCGCTCGAGCATCGCGATGCCCAGCCCGATGTGGCCGACCAGCTTCCCCGCGTCCGTGTACCGGAACGCCCCGCCGACGTTGAGCTCCTCGATCTTCCCGAGGTCGTGCAGCAGGATCCCGGCCAGGAGGAGGTCCCGGTCCAGGTTGGGGTAGAGCGGCAGGATCGCCTCGGCGAGGCGGACGAGCCCGACGACGTGCTCGAGGAGGCCGCCGACCCATGCGTGGTGATGCGTGACGGCGGCGGGGGCCTGGCGGAGGCCCTTCGCGATGGCCGGGTCGTCGAGGATCGCGTCCGCCAGCTTCCGGACGCCGGGATCCGCGATCGTCCGGAAGGTCTCGCGGAGGGTCCCCCAGAGGGCCTTGACGTCCTGGGTGGTGGCGGGGAGGAAGTCGGCCGGGTCGGCGTTCCCGGGCGCGGGCGCGATGCGGGAGACGTTGAGCTGGGGCTGGCCGCGGAAGGAGCGGACCTGGGCGGTGACCTGGACGAGGCCCTCGGCGGGGAGGGCCTCGTAGATCTTCCGGGAGGCCTCCCAGAGCCGTCCCGTGATGCGCCCGGTCTTGTCGCCGACGACGAGGTGGAGGTAGGGGCCCTGGGCGCCCTGGCGCAGCTCTTTCTCGACGAGGAGGTAGACATCCTGGACGGATTCCCCCTCGGCGAGATCCTTGACGGGGCGGCGCATAGGGATCGAGCGTGGAATTTGGAGTCTGCGAACGCGCGGCGAAAAGCGGGGCCGGCAGCGGATCTGCCGGCCCGGGTCGGTTTGCGGGATCCGGTCCTCAGGCGGTCGTCGCGCCGGCGGCCGGTTTCGCGGCGATCTTGGCGATGGCGGCGGCGAAGCGGGACTTGTGGCGGGCGGCGTTGTTCTTGTGGATGGTCCCGGCGCCGGCGGCCTTGTCGAGGAGCTTCGCGGTGACGTGGAACTGGCCCTGGGCCTTCGCCGCGTCGCCGGACTTGACGAGGACGAGCAGCTTCTTCATCTCGGTGCGGAGGCGGGATCGGGCGACCCGGTTGCGCAGGCGGCCTCGCTCGTTCTGACGGACGCGCTTCCAGGCGGAACGGGAATGAGCCATCGGCGGAACCCCTCTCACAAGGGACACGGTCAACGGGCGGAAAGGAAAACAGATTCAGCGATGGAAATCAAGTCCGGAATAGCGGGCCTGCGGCCGGGTCAGTCCGGCATGGGGGGCGGCTCGGCCCCGCCCTCCATCCCGCCTCCGAGCTTCGTCTGGAGCTCGGAGATGCGGCTCATGACATCCTTGTAGTTGATGTCCTGCTCCATGATCCGCTTGTACTCGTCCAGCGCCTTCTGGGGGCTGACCGGCTCGAGGGTCTTCGCCATCTCGTAGCGGATGGAGAGCTCCTTGTCCTGGGCCAGCTCCCCGGATTCGAGGGCCTTCTGGAACTGGGCGGCGGCCACGTCGTGGAGCTTCCGGTAGCGGAAGGCCATGCCGAGGTAGAGGTACGAGTCGATCTTGTGCTTGGGGTCCTTGACGGTCATCTGGAACTCGGCGATCGACTTGTCGATGATCGCCGAGGCGTAGAGGCGCTTGCCGTACTCGAAATGGGCGGCGATGTCGGTGGGGCGGTCCTTCACGCGGCGCTCCCAGGCGACCACCTCGAACTTGAGCTTCTCCGCGCGCGCCTGCTTCAGCTGGGCGGCCGCGGCGGCGTCCCCGGCGTCCCCCTTCTCCTTCAGCGCCTGGACGGCGGCCTCCATCTTCTTGATCTGGATGTTCTCGACCTTGTCCTTGAGGATCGAGTCCGCCCGGTCGATGGCCAGGGCGCCCTGGTAGGCGACCTGGGCCCCGTTCAGGTCCCCGGAGACCTCGAGCATCTCGCCCTTCTTCCGGAGCAGCTTGACCTTATCCCGCTCCGTGGTGGCGGAGGCAATCTGGCGGTCGAGATCCTGGGACGAGGCGGCGATCTGGTCCTCGTTGATCTTCAGGTGCTGGTCCTGTTCCAGCCGGGACGCCTGGTCCTTGTCCTTCATGGCGTCCTTGTAGTTCTCCTTCTCGTACCCCTTCGCCATGGTGGCGATCGCTTCGAGGTCGTTGCGGGCCTTGAGGAGGTGGCGGTCTTCGGGCTTGAGCTGGCAGGCGCGGGTGAGGCAGGCGCGGGCCTCGGGGATGAGGCCCTTATGGGTATAGGCGCGGCCGAGCGTCCCCAGGACGTCGACGTTGTCCGGCTGGAGCTCGCGGGCCATCTCGAGCTCGGCGATGGCGCCCTCGAGGTGCTTCCCGTCGAGGAGGGCCTGGGCCAGGGCGAACCGGAAGCGGACGCTCCGGGGGTCCTTCGCCAGGTGGTTCTCGCAGACGTCGGCGATCTTGGCGGGCGCCTTCTGCATCCGGAGTTGGGCCTCGCTCTTCATGGACAGGGGCGCCGTGGAGAACTTCGAGGGATAGCCGATCTCCTCGTACTTCTTCATCTCGCAGATGCGGAGGGCCTTGCGCGCGTCCACGTGGTCCAGGTTGAGGGTGAGGATCTGCCGGAAGAGGTCGATGGCATAGTCGTAGTTTCGCTTGCTGAACGCCTCGCGGCCGCGATCGTACAGCTGTTTCTGGGTGTCTTCGCTCATGGGTCCCGCCTCCGCGGGTCAGGTTCAGGGTTGAACGGGCGATTATAGGGGGGGGGCAGGGGGCAGTCAAGAAACCGCTGGCATCCCCTGCGGGTTTTCGGTACGTTTGGATCACGGGGGGGCGCAGTCGTGGAGCGAGGCGACATTCCCCGGAGCCCGTGGCGCATGGAGATCCTTCTGTACCCCCATCCGGCCCTGCGCGAGCCGTCCCAGCCCGTCGGAACGCCGACCCCGGAGATCGTGGAAACGGTCCGCCAGATGACCGCTTTCATGCGGGAGCACGGGGGCATCGGCCTGGCGGCACCCCAGGTGGGCCTCCCCCGGCGCCTCCTGGTCGTGAACCTGACGGGCCAGCCGGAAGACGACCGGGCGTTCATCGATCCGCGCATCACGGCCCGCCGTGGGGCGGCGGAGGGCGATGAAGGGTGCCTCAGCTTTCCCGGCATCCGGGCCCTGATCCGTCGGGCGGCCTGGATCCGGATGGAGGCGACGATACCCGACGGGAAGCCCGTGGCGGTCGAGGCCGAGGACCTTTTCGCGCGCGTGCTCCAGCACGAGATCGACCACCTCGACGGGATCCTGCTGGTCGACCGGATGACCCCGGCGGATCGGCGGGTCAATCTGGCCGCGCTGAGGGATCTCGAGGCGCGATGTGCCGGGACGGCGTCCTTAGCGTCCATTCGGTCCCCCTTGGGCGTGCGCACGGCCGTGCGCCGCACCCGGGCCTGCCATGGCGATTCATGTTGGATGGGACTCCTTCTCCTCCCCCGCGCCCCGCTCCACCCGCGTGACGTGGGGCGTCTACGACGGCCTCCATCTCGGCCACCAGGCCGTCCTCGACGAGCTCGCGGCCTGGGCGCGGGAGGCGGGAGCGGAATCCGTGGCTCTCACGTTCGATCCGCATCCCCAGGCCTTTCTGCAGCGGACGACCATCCCGCTCGTGATGCCGGTCGCAGAGCGGGCCCGGCTGATCGCCCGGCAGGGGATCGGCACGGTGATCGTCATCCCTTTCGACGGCCGACTGGCGGAGATGGCCCCCGGCCGCTTCTACCAGGACATCCTGGTGGGACGGATCGGTGCGGGCGGCATCCTGATCGGGTACGACACGCGGTTCGGACACCGAGGGGCCGGCGGAGGCCAGCTGCTCCGGGATCTGGCCGGACCGGACGGCATCCCGGTGCGGACCGCGAGCCCGTTGCACCTGGACGGGGGCCCGGTCAAGAGCTCCCGCCTGCGCGACGCGATCGCGCGGGGGGACTTCCCGGCGGCGCGCGCCATGACGGGCCGGCCAGTCTACCTCGTCGGCCCTGTCGTCACGGGCGACCGGAGGGGCCGGCCGATCGGGTTCCCGACCGCCAACGTGGACTGCGCGGGGCTCGTCCTGCCCCCGTTCGGGGTCTACGCCGTCCGGGGCTGGGAGAGTCCGCGAGCGGATGCCGCCACCGGCGTCGTGGAATGGGGGCCGCTTGACGGCGCGTTGTACATAGGCCCGCGGCCGACGTTCGGGGCGTCGGGGCGGGTGTCCGTCGAGGTTCACTTCTTCGATCTCCCCCACGAGCGCGACCTGTACGGGACGACGTTCCGGGTCGAGATCGTCCGGTCGCTCCGAGGCGACATGAAGTTCCCGGGCGTCGACGCCCTGAAGGCCCAGATCGCGGCGGATTGTGCGACGGCCCGGGAGGTGCTGAAGCGGGACGCTCCGGGCCGATAATCCGCCATCCGGTGATGCGGAAACGGACAGTCCATCGCGGCCCCAGAGGCATCCTTGGGGCATCCTTGTTTACGGTCTCTTGCCTGGCGTGTCCCGGCGGGAACTGGCACGGGATTTGCAGCGAGAGTATAGTGGAAGCGCTGGCCCGTGGCGTTCCTGCTATCCCGCATGGAGCGACAGGTCCGTCATGTCGGTTCCCTTCTTTGACGAAGACTTTCTGCGCCGGCTCGAGAGCCTTCGGCTGGTCTTTCGCCGGCGCGCGGCGACCGAGGCGGAGGGCTCGGTCCTCACCCGGCGCCGCGGGCAGTCGCTCGAGTTCGAGGGGCATCGCGCCTACGTCCCGGGCGACGAGTTCCGGCACATCGACTGGAACCTGGCGGGGCGGCTCGATGCCCTCTTTGTCAAGCAGTTCTCGCGAGAAGAGGGGCGGCGGGTCCTGCTCGTCGTGGACGACAGCGCCTCGATGGGATTCGGGGCCCCGTCGAAGCTGGCGGCGGCGGCGCGCGTCGCGGCGGCGCTCGGGATCCTGGCGCTGGACGGAGCGGCCACCGTGCGCGTCTTCCGGACCCGCGACGGCGCGGCCGGCTCGGCGCCGTTCCACGGGGAGGGGGCGCGGGGGGCGCTGCTGGAATCCCTGTCCCGGCTCGAGGCCGGCGGTCCCGGCTCCCCGGCCCTCGCCCTTCAGGCCGTCCGCCGGACGCTTCCCGGCCCCTCGACGGTGATCCTGCTTTCCGACTTGTGGACGGACGAGGGGGTGGAGGCCGCGATCCGCGACCTGGCCGGCTCGGCCTGCGACCTGGCCATCCTGCGGTTCCTGGCGCCGGACGAGATCGAGCCGGGACTTACGGGGAAACTGGCCCTCGTGGACAGCGAGACGGGGCGGCGGCACCGTCTCTACGTCGGCGACGCGGAACGGGCGGCGTACCGGGGCCTGCTCGCGGAGGACGACGCCCGTTGGAGGCAGGCCTTTGCGCGCCACCAGGCCCCGTACGTGAGCGTCTCCAGCGCCGTGCCGGCCACGGAACTCGTCATGGTGATGCTGCGGGAGTCGGGCGTCGTGCGTTGAGGGGGGCGGCCGGGCACCCCCCCGGGGCGCAGCGCCCCGTGTCCCGGCGGCGGGATGACCATGCAATTTGAATCGCCTTCCGTTCTCGGGTGGCTGCTGGCGGTCCCGCTGATCCTGCTCTTCGGGCTCTGGCGGACGAGGCCGGCGGCGGTGATCGTGCCGAGCCTGCGTCTCTGGGGGGGGATGAAGGATCGACACCCACCGGTCCGCGAACTGCGCCGGCCGGCTTTCCAGGTCTCGCTTCTTCTCCAGGCCCTGTCGGCGGCCCTGCTCGTGACCGCGCTCGCCGGACCCCGGACCGTCGAGCCGCGCCCGTTGCCGCGCGCCCTCTTTGTCCTGCTCGACGATTCGGCCAGCCTGGGGGCGCTCGACGAGGCCGGTCGGTCGCGGTGGGAGGCGGCCCGGGAGGCTGTTCGCGCCCTCGTCGCCCAGGCCGCCCCCGGCGACCGGATCGTCCTGGTCAGGGCACACGCCGGGCCCGGCGGTGCGGGACGTCGATCCGCCGGCCCGCCCGGCGGGGTGGTTCCTCACCTGGACGCGTTGCGGCCTTCCGCCTGTGGCGAGGCGGCGGTCGTCCATGTCGCGCGCCTCCTGGCGGCGGAATGCGGGACCGGGCCCGGCCGGACGCTTGTCGTCGTGTCCGATCATGCGGCGGCGGACGTGGCCGAGGCCGTTGCGCCGGCGGCGGGGCGCTTCCTGACCGTCGGCGGGCCGGTCCGCAACGCGGGCATCCTTGCGTTCGCGTGCGAGCTCGTTCCGGGCGGCGGTGTCGAGATCTTCCTTCGCTGCGCGGGGCCGGCCGGCGCGTCGGTGGACGTCGGGCTTGCCGATTCCGAGGATGGCGCCTCCTGGCATCCGCTGGGGGATGTCCGCGTCTTGCTCGACGGCCGCGGGGAGGGGAGCCGGGCGCATCGCCTGGTCCCGGCGCCCGCGCGGGGCATCCTTCAGGCCCGCCTCGCGGAGCCGGACGCGCTGGAGGCGGACGACGCGGCGTGGCTCGTCCGGGCCGCGGGGGAGGCGACCGTCGCCTGCTTTTCCGCCCGACCGGGCCCTCTCGTCCGGGCGCTCCAGTCCATCCCGGGACTCCCGGTGGAGGTGGTGGCGTCGGACCCGGACCGTCCCGCGCCAGCCCGGCGCGGGGTGAGCCTGTCGGTTTACGACGGCGTCGTGCCGGAACGGCTGCCGGAGGGACACTGGGTGGTGCTGGCGGATCCTCCCGCCTCCGTGGGACCGTTCGAGGTCGGGGAGGCGGGACCCGCGGCGCCCGATGCCTGGCGGACGGCCCCCCCCCTGACGGACCATGTGGATTTGCCGTCGATCGGGGTCCGTCGGGCGCGGCGCTGTCGCGTGAAAGAGGGGCTCGCGGGATCCGTGCGCGTCCTGCTCGAGAGCCGCGAACGGGGACCGCTCCTGGCCTGGTGGGACCGGGCGGGTGGAGGCGTGGTCTACGTCGGGTTCGACCTGGCGTGGCGCGGCGATCCGGGGACGAGCGCGACCGCATGGGCCCTCGATCCGGGATTCCCGATCTTCTGGAAGAACGTTGTCGACGCGGCCCTGGCGGGCCGTCCCCCGGCCGGCGCGTGGGTCTCCGGCCGGACCTGCGAGGCCTTCCCGGCGGGTGGCACGGGGACGGTCCCTCTGTCGGGCCCCGCAGGCCCGCTGGAGGCGGAAGAGGAGACGGCGGCCGGCGGCCGGCGTGTCGTCCTGCACCGGTCCGGGCTGGTCTTCGAGGCGGGGGCGGAGGGCCGGGTGCCGGTCGGGGCAGCCGGTTTGCTGGATGCCGTCGAGACGGCCGCTCCCGCCGGCGGCGGCGAGCCGACGGACTTCCGGCTGCCACGCGCACCGGAGGGGATGCAGTCTTATTCCCATGTCGTTCCATGCCTTGGGATCGCCGGGATCCTCCTGGGGGCGGCCTGGCTGCTGGCGGCCCGTGCGTCGTGACTGCCTGCAGGGGATTCTTCTTGACTTCCAGATCCGGTCCCTGTTGAATACTCCTCCCTTCGGCTGCAAGGCCGGCCCGGGCCGAAGGGGTTGAAGGACTTTCCCTTGCGTCGGCCGACGGCGGCGGGGAGGGTGGGTTCGCCTGCCTTCCCTCGCATCACGAGAGAGGTCTGGCCATGTCCATGGCGCCCGAGAAGAAGAAGGAACTGATCTCGACGTACAAGACGCACGAAGGGGACACGGGATCACCGGAAGTCCAGGTCGCGTTGCTCACCGAGCGGATCAACCACCTCAGCAAGCATCTCGAGCAGCACCGGAAGGACTTCACCTCGCGGCGCGGCCTGCTGATGATGGTCGGCCAGCGGGCGCGGCAGTTGAAGTATCTGCAGCGGAAGGACCTCAATCGGTACCAGGCCGTGATCCAGCGGCTGGGCATCCGGAAATAGGAGATCCGCCGCCTGTCCCGGTTTCGGGGGAGGCGGGGTGCGGGCTCGTGACGCGGGTGTTGCCGGAGGGCGGTGCCTGTCCGGGAAGAGCGCGAGACAGGAGTCAGGGGACCCAGCCAGTTCCGCGCGATGCGGGGCTTGTTGTGCCCCCTGCCTAAGATTCCTGCCTGACGTGATCCCCCCTGGACGTGATCCTTTCGTCTGGCCCCCTGCCGGGGCGTTCTGACTGGTTGTCGCCGGGTTCCGGCGGCATTTCGCGGTTCGCGCATGCGCGCGGGTTTCATTTTCTTCGAGGTGTCGGAATGGGTATGCAACGTGTGGAAGGGACTCTCGGCGGCCGCCGCTTCGTCCTGGAGACGGGCCGGATGGCCAAGCAGGCCCACGGCGCCGTCATGGCCACGTGCGGGGAGACCGTCGTCCTGGCTGCGGTCGTGATGGCGGATCCCCGGCCGGGTCTGGACGAGGACTTCGTGTCGATGACCGTGGACTACCGGGAGCGGACGTTTTGCGCCGGCAAGTTTCCGGGCGGCTTCTTCAAGCGCGAAGGCCGGCCGACCCTGCGCGAGACGCTGACGATGCGGCTGATCGACCGTCCGCTGCGCCCCCTCTTTCCCGAGGGGTTCGCCAATGACCTGCAGATCGCGACCACGGTCCTGTCGTTCGACAAGGAGAACGATCCGGACATTCTCGCGGTCAATGCCGCCTCGGCCGCGCTGGCCGTCTCCGGCATCCCGTACGCCGGCCCCATCGGGACGGTGCGGGTCGGGAAGATCGGCTCCACGATGGTCCTCAATCCGACGGTGGAAGAGATCGGCCAGTGCGAGCTGGAGCTGGTGGTGGCGGGGACGGCCGACCACATCACGATGGTGGAGGGCGGGGCGAAGGACCTCCCCGAGGACATCATCGTGGACGCGATCGCGTTCGCCCAGGAGCCGATCCGCCAGATCGTCAAGATGCAGCTCCAGCTGCGGGAGCAGGCGGGGACGCCGGCGGTGCCGATCGTCCAGCACGAGTTCCCGAAAGCCCTGTACGAGCGGCTGAAGACCGAGGCGGTGGAGCCGCTGAAGGCCGTCTTCTTCACGCCGGGCAAGCACGCGCGGGCCAAGGCGATCAAGGAGGTCCGCAAGCGGTTCATCGACGCGATCGTGGGGGCGGACGTGGCGGCGGGGAAGAAGCCGGCCGAGCCGGGCCAGCCGACGGTCGCCCAGGTCAAGTCCGCCTTCGCCCGGGTCGAGCAGGACGTCGTCCGCGCACTGGCCCTCGAGGGGCGTCGCGCCGACGGCCGCGGGATGACTGACGTCCGGCCCATCACCATCGAGACGGGCGTCCTGCCGCGGACCCACGGCTCCGCCCTCTTCACCCGGGGCGAGACCCAGGCCCTCGTCAACGTCACGCTCGGGACCGTCGAGGACGAGCAGACCGTCGAC
>CAYUME010000120.1:0-10145 GCA_964445475.1 uncultured Planctomycetia bacterium | reverse complement strand
TGCAGATACAGCCGGGGGTGTTGCAGAAAGTAAGCAACTGCTTGCTTTACTGGGCAGCCGCGGGGGAGGGGGGCGTTACTCCCGATAGGGGGGGGGCACTCCGGCGGCCTTCCCCGCCAGGTAGCCGCCATCAACAGGCAGGATGGCGCCGGTGATCCACGAGGCCTCGTCCGAGGCGAGGAAGAGCACGGCCGAAGCCACATCGTCCGGGCGACCTATACCACCGAGGGGGTGTGCGGCATTCATGTATTGTCGAACCTTATCCGGCTCCGGGAAGGTGCGCAGGTATTTTTCGAGCATCGGGGTCAACCCCGATCCTGGGCACACACAATTGGCGCGGACCCGATAGGCGGCATAATCCAGAGCCAGACTCCGCGTTAACGCAATCAGCCCCCCCTTGGACGAGACATAGGGTGCATTTCGAGGAATGGCGGAGAGTCCGGCCGTAGACGCAATGTTGAGGATGGATCCGCCTCCCGCCTTGACCATGGCCGGGATGGCGCGGCGGGACATCCGATACGCCCTCCCCAGATTCACATTTACAACAAGCGCCCAGGTCGCCTCGTCAACCTCGGTCGCCGCGTTGCGCGGCATTCCCGTGCCGGCTGCATTGACAAGGATGTGAAGTGGACCGAAACGATCCACGACCTTATCCACACAGGATTCGACCTGCCCCCCCTCCGCCGCAAAGCGGATGGCGGCCGCGCGACCGATCCCCGATCCGCCTCCGGTCACAAGAATGGTCTTGCCGCTGAACCGCACGGCGGACCTTCTCTTCAGAACGAAAACGTGACCGTCGCCCGCAGCCCCCAGACGATGTCGTTCGACGTGTTGAATCCGAGGGGATTCCCGTTGTCCGGCGCCCAGGCTTCCCCCGGCCAGAGGGTCGCGGCGAGAAGCTCGGTATTCCAATGCGGGGTCCACTTCCAGATGACGGCCAGATCGAGCTCCCGTCCCCCGTCCCGGTACCCGCGCCGCCCCAGCCCGTACGGAAGCACCTGCGAATAGTCCTGGTCGAACCGGAAGTGCCATAAGTCGGCGTGGAACTCCCAGTCCTCCAGACTCCTCACGGAGGCCCCGAGGTTCCAGGCGCGGACGTTGTTCTGCGCATTGAAGAGAAGCCCCAGGATCTGGTTCTCCAAAAGCGGATCGAACTGGTTGTTGCCCGTGCCGGCCTTGTCTCCCGAGAGGTAGACGTAGCGGAGGCGAGCGAAGTCTTTCCGTTCCGGGTGAAGGAAGGCCACGAGGCGCGCGTCCGCCCCCCACGCGCTCAGCCGCACCATGTCCGAGGCAAGCGTGTTGTCGTTGGCGCCGGAGGGGCTCCGGCCGATCTGGCGCACGCCTTCGATGCTGTAGCCGAACGGGCGAACGATCGGGCCGCGGGACCGGAGAGCGACGGCTAGCACCCACGCGTTGGAGTCGTCGAGGGTGTAGGGCGTGAGGGGCGAGGTGTAGGGGTGCCCGATGGCGGGACCCAGAAGCTCCCAGCGGGGCCGCTCGTCACGGGCGTAGACCAACGACAGGGCCGGGTGGTGGCCCTCCACCTCTTTCTCCACGTCGAAGCCCCCCAGAGACAGGTCTCGGTCGGACGGGCCGGCCTCCGTGTCGGGGACGAGGGAACCGAAAACGGTGAAGGCCCAGCCCTCCGGCCTCCAGTCCGCCCGGACGGCGTCGAGGTCCTGCCGGTTGTTCTCCAGGTAACCGATCAGATTGTTCAGGTCCACCAGCCGCACGCCGTCGCCGACCAGGAAGCCGTTGCCGATCACGAGGTCCTGTCGCCCGACCGTCAGGGCGAGGTCCGGGGCGAACGCCGGCTTCCATTCCACGTGGGCGCAGTCCACCTCCACGGGGCGGGCCAGCTTGTCCTCGATGGCCGGCCAGTCCACGACCCGGCTGGAGCCGAGGCCGAGGCTGTGGATCTGGAAGGCCCCCGCGCGGAGCGTCAGCCCCTCGAGGGGCGATCCCTCGGCCCGGACACGGATCCGTTCCGTCCCGAGGTTGAGGGTGTCGTCGTTCTTGTTGTCCTTGTCATAGAGGTTGTGGATTAGATAGTACCGCGCGCGGGCCTCGACCATGATCGAGCCGGGAAAGGAGGGGGGTTTGGCGGCTTCCGGCGGACCCGCGGAGGCCTCCTTCGGCAGCGGAGACACGGGGTCTTCCGGAGGAGCCGCGTCCTGCGGTGCGGCCACGAGCGGCATCAGCAGCAACGCGGAGACTGCAATCGCGGGATGTGTTTTGACGATTACAGAACGTATTGCGATGCGCGTGTCCTCTGCTGAATCGCGTTCCCTCGAGGACAAGACTTCCGCGACCTTCATGATGACCAGGGCTTCAAGAATGTTAAAGTGCTAGCATATCACACCGCGCTCGTGATACCAACTTGTGCTGATGTGCGTCCCTAACCTTCGTCACGCGGCAGCTCGATGAAAAAGGTGGCGCCCTCCCCCGGACGGCTCTCGACCCGAATCGATCCGCCGTGCTCCTGGATAATGCGCTGGCTGATCGCCAGGCCGAGCCCCGTGCCGCCGGGCTTCGTGGTGGCGAAAGGCCTGAAGAGCTTGGGGAGCCGCTCCGGCATGATGCCCGGACCGGTATCGGCGACCTCGATACGGACGGCGTCGGGTACGGAGGCAATGCGGACGCGGAGTCGGCCGCCGTCGGGCATGGCCTGGATGGCGTTCTGGATCAGGTTGTGGAAGACCTGGCGGAGCTGGCCCGGATCCCCGGTCAGGGGCGGGACGCTCCCGTTCCAGTCCCGCTCGGCGGTAATGCGGCGACGCGCCATCTCCTCGGCGAAGAAGTCGAGGACAGCGTCGGCCACAACCCCCAATCGGACCACGTCGCTCACCTGCCGCTGGCCGGAGACCCCCGCGAGGATGTTGTTCAGGATCCCCTCCACGCGATCGAGCTCGGGGGAAGCCCGCTCCTGGAAGCGCAGGAGAAACGCGGGATCCTGGCCTTTCTCCGGGAGGAGACGCACGTAGGTCTTGATCACCGACAGGGGATTGCGGACCTCGTGGGCGATTTCGGAGGCGATGACGCCGAGGGCGGCGCGCTTGTCGGCCTCGTGCCGATCCTTCTCCAGGGCGCGGGCCGCCTCGTTCAGCCGGATGTTCTGGAGCGCCAGCGCGGCCTGCGCGGCGACGGCAGAGACGAACTTGATCTCGCTGGGCCGGTAGGGGATCTGCGCCCGCTTGGGGCCCAGCGCCAGCAGTCCTGTCAGCTTCGACTCGCGAAGGAGGGGGACGACGACATCCATCCGGTCGCGTTCCAGGGCGTCGAGGAGACGGCGGAGCCGCGGGCCGGCTTCCGGGTCGGGAGCCGGCCGGACGCGCTCCGTCTCCCACCGGATGGCGTCCCGGAGGCACGGCCGCTTCTCGGCCGCACACCAGGTCACGAGATCCTCGTCAGCCCCGGCGGCCGCCTCCTCCCGGGCGGTCGGGAGCGTCCGATACGCCGGCTTTCCGTCGGGTCCGTCGGAATCGTGCCGCACGAAGAGCCGGAACGACTCGGGGTGAAGCGCGGGGACGAACGTGTCGGTCAGCAGGCGCTCCAATTCGGCGACGCGTCCGACCCGCCCGATGGAGCCCGAAAGCGATTCCAGGGCGGCTGCGATGTCGACCTGCTGGCGGAAGAAGGCGCGGTCGAGGACGAACCGGACGCGGTCGCGCAGGGGATCGAAGAGAAGGGCGACGGCGGCGATCCCCGTCAGCGGAACGGCGAGGGAGTCCGCGGGGAGGAACCACCCGAAGAGCATCGTCCCCGCCGCGACGAGCCCCGCGTAGATCCCGAGAAGGATCGCGCTGACGGTGCCGTAGACCGCGCCGAGCCGGACGACGACCCGGATGTCCAGGAACTGGTAGCGCGTGATCGCGTAGCCGATCATGGCGTACCAGAACGTGATGCCCAGGGCGGGGAGGGGGGCCGACTTCAGGAAGATGGACGGCACCGACAGCGCGACGGCGAACGCGAACCCGATCCCGTAGTACTGGATCTGTGCCCGCTTGGGTCCCGTGGACCGCGGGTAGTGCGCCAGCACCAGCACCGCGCTCAGCGGCAGCGACACCAGCATGATCGCGGAATGCGCCAGGCCGAAGGAGCCGTACCGGACGGCCTGCCACCCGAGCCGCTCGTGGTACTCGAGACGGACGATGAGCTCCGTTCCCCGCAGCGCATCCGACAGGAACGCCGCCAGCAGGATGGGGCAGAGGGCCCACAGGCCCCGGCGGAACCAGATGATCCCCCGGATCCGGACGTCGAGGAACCGCTCCGCGAAGAGCAGGATCAGGGGGCAGGAGAAGAGGAGGCCAGCCTGCATCGAGAAGGTCGTGACGCGGACCCACGCCGCATCCCCGGGCCCCGCGAACGACCGCCCCAGGGCCCCCCCCACCAGGAGCAGCAGCGATACCGTCTTGATCGCGAAAAGGCGGTAGAGCGGGCGCCGGGGGTCCTGGAGGAGCACGAAGAGGCCTACCGCCCCGATGCTGCTCGAGAGCGCCAGCACGATCTGGGACAGGAGCATGCGATCCGTCCGCGGCTTCGGTTTCGCGGGACCGCCCCGGTCCCCGCGTCGGGTGACACTATACGGCCCAGACCGCCGGGAGGGGAATCAAATCCCGTCCCTCACGGATCGAGGGAGCCCCAGACCAGGGCCGATTGCGTCGCCAGGTACCCGAACCCGTGCTGGACGACCCGGCGGAGCCGCGCGGCCCGTCCCGCAGTCACCAGCGAGGCCATCGGGCAGGCCGGGTCGGGCTCCGCGTAGTTGATCGTGGGGGGGATGTACCCCCGGGCGATGGCGAGGACGCTGGCGACGGCCTCGAGGCCGCCCATCGCGCCCAGGCACTGCCCGACCATCGAGCGGATCGACGTCACGGGCGGCCCGTAGCCCCGGTACTGCTCGCGGACAAGCGAGGACTCCGCCCGGTCGTTCTCGATCTCGGAGGAGGCGCTGGAACCGACGAGGTCGACCCGGTCGTCCGGGCAGGCCGCGTCGTCGAGCGCCATCCGCACCGCCTCCCGCGCGGTCCCGCGGTCGACGCGGAGGGCCCCGGTGTCGAAAGGGCCCGTCGCCGACCCGTAGCCGAGCGCCTCGGCGTAGATCCGCGCCCCGCGCGACCGGGCGTGGTCCTCCCCTTCCAGCACGACGAGCCCGCACCCCTCGCCCAGGACGAATCCGTCCCGCCCCCGGTCGTAGGGCCGGCTGGCCTGCTCGGGGCGCGCGTGCGACAGGGCGCCGGCCGCGTCAAGCCCTTGCAGGATCGACGGCGCCAACGGGGCCTCTGTCCCGCCCGCGATCACCACGTCGGCCTGGTCCGCCTCGATCGCGTCCCGCGCGCTGCCGATCGCGTCCACCCCGGACGCGGCGCAGGAGGCGACGACGTGGCTCCACCCGGTGATGCCCAGCGCGATCGAGACGAAGCCCATCGGGCTGCACGGGATGATCGCGATGGCCGTGTAGGGGCTGACCTTGCCGATCCCCCCCGCCCGGTAGGCCGCGTGCTGGTCCTCGCCGAAGCGGACGCCATAGAGAGCGGTCCCGAGCGCGATCCCGATCCGCGACCGGTTCGCTGGCGTGACGGCGAGTCCCGCGTCCTCGACCGCCAGGCGGGCGGCGGCCACGGCGTAGTGGTCGACCGCGTCCATCCGCCGTGCGTGCTTTGGGTCCATGAACCGGGCGGGATCGAATCCCCGCACCTCCGCGACGGACTGGCCCGGCAGCCCCGGCATCGGGAGGCGTGTCAGCCGGCCGATGCCGGACCGTCCCGCGCGGAGGGCCGACCAGACGGCCTCCCGCCCGACCCCCGTCGGCGCCACGACACCCAGGCCCGTCACGACCACGCGGCGCTTCATGGATCCCCTCCTCGCCAAATCGCGCCGCGGGCTCCTACGCGGCGACGGATCCGAGCCGCCGGTAGACCACGGCGGCGTTCTTCCCGCAGAACCCGCAGGCGTTGTGGAGCACGGCGCGGATGCGCCGCCGGCGGGGCGTCCACGGGACGCAATCGAGGTCGCAGGCCGGATCGGGATCGTCCAGGTTCACCGTGGGGGGGATGAGATCCCGCTCGAACATCAGCGCCGCGGCGACCGCCTGGTGGCCCCCCGCCGCCCCGAAGGTGTGGCCGAGCATCGATTTCAGGGAGCTCACGCAGAGGCGACGGGCGTGTCCCCCGAAGGCAATCTTCAGGGCCCGCGTCTCCGCCGGCTCGTTGAGCGGCGTCGAGCTTCCATGGGCGCTGACGTAGTCGATCCCCTCCGGCTCCATCCGTGCGTCCCGGAGCGCGAGCGCGATGGCGCGCGCCATCTCGGCGCCGTCCGGCCGCGGCGCCGTCATGTGATGGGCATTGAGCGTCGTTCCGTACCCCGCCACCTCCATGTAGATCCGCGCCCCCCGGCGGAGGGCGTGCCCCAGCTCCTCGAGCACCACCGCCGCGGCACCCTCCGAGAGCACGAAGCCGTCCCGGTCCCGGTCGAACGGCCGGCTGGCGCGTTCGGGCGCGTCGTTGCGGGTGGACATCGAGCGGATGACGGTGAAGCAGCCGTAGGTAACGGGTGCGATCGGCGCATCGGCCCCGCCCGCCAGTACGACGTCCGCGCGGCCCGACCGGATCCGGTGGAAGGCGCAGCCGACGGCGTCGGTCCCAGAGACGCAGCTGGTCGAGACGCAGGTCGCGCGGCCGGTCAGGCCGAGCCGACGGGCGACGGCCATGCTGGCCGACGCCGCCGTGACCGACCCGTAGAAGCTGGGGGGGAAGGCGGTCGCGTCGTTCCGCGCCGCCCGGAAGAGGCGGTCCTCGTAGTACTCGACGCACCCGGCGGCGGCGCCCAGGCAGGTCTCGATCCGGAGCTCGGCAGAACGGCCGGCGAGGAGGCCGGCGTCCTCCAGGGCCTCGCGGGAGGCCGCGAGCGCGAAGCGGACACCGCGGTCCACCTCGCCCGGTCCACCCCCCGGCGGCGGGTTGAATCCGTCGATCTCACCGGCGATCCGCGAAGTGAAGGCGGAGGCGTCGAAGCGGGTCAGGCGACGGACGCACGACCGGGGGCGCTCCATCACATCGAGCAGCGATCGCGCTCCGATCCCGCACGGGGCGACCGAGCCGATCCCCGTGACCACCACGCGCCGGTTTTCAATCCCGGATGGCTCAGACATGGAGCACCGCCTCCTGTTTCGTGGCGAAGACCGCCTCAACGTGATCGCGGATGGCGTCCAGCATCCGCTGGGAATTGTCCCGGACGCAGGCGACGACGAGACGGTCGACCGGAAGGAAGAGCCGCAGGACGGGGTGCCCCACCTCGAAGTCGTGCGTCAGGGTGATCCGCGTCCGCGGGACGCCATCGGCGCCGGGCTCCAGCGGCTCGAACGTCCACCGCCCCTCCATGCGCCGGCAGAATCCCTCCGTGCGGTACGCCGCCCACCGGCCGGGGTCGGCGGCGACGCGCTCCGAGACCCAGCGGCTGACAAAGCCGAGTCTCATCCGCGCCGCCATCCGGAAGCGGACCCGGCCGCCGGTCCGCTCCTCCGCGGACTCGAGCACGTGCGGCATGAACGCCGGGAACCCGCCCTTGTCCTCGGCGACGGCGTAGACGCGGTCGGGCGGGGCGCACACGATGACCTCGTTCTCGGTGTGGATCATGGCTCCTCCTGCGCGGTTGACGCGGGTGCCAGCACGCGGTCCCCTTCGTCGATCCGGAGCGATCCGTGCCCCGGCTTCGGGGCGCGTCCCGTCTCGACCAGGACCTTCAAATTCGCCAGGCTGCGCTCGACGATCGGGTGCGCGATGCGCGGGCCGATCCAGAGGCGGTCGAGGACCGGCCCGATCACGGGCCAGCCGAGACGGAGCCAATGCTCGACGACCACGACCGTCGCATGACCGTCCGGCGTCAGCCGCCATTCCACCTCGCACGTCTCGAGGGTGCCGCCGCGGTGGACGACCCGCATGCCCCGGAGATACCGGAAGGTGACGCGGCTCATCGAGACATCCCGGACGCAATCCGTCGCCTCGACCATCTCCAGGAGCGTCGCGCCACCCTCCGTGCCGAGCACCCGCACGCCGGCCAGCGCCGACATGAACGATGGCCAGCGCGTCACGTCGGCCATCACGGCGTACGTGCGCGCCACCGGGGCGTCCACGCGGACGGTATGCTCAAGCCGCATCCGGGGCCTCCTTGTCCGGAACGCCCGCGACGACCCGCGTCCAGCCGGCGCTCCCCCCCGCGACGCGCACGGGGAAGCACGCGACCCAGAATCCCGCGTCCGCCGGCAGGCGGTCCAGGTTCGCCAGCTTCTCGATGTGGCAGTACTCCACCTCCCGCCCGAGCCGGTGCGTCGGCCAGAGGGCCTCGGGATCGCGCGTTTGCAGGAACGCCCGGCGCATCGCGGCGAACGGCCGGTCGAACCCGAAGGCGTCGATCCCGACGACCCTCACGCCGCGCGCCGCCAGCCACGCCACGGCCGCCGGCTCCACCCCCGGCGCGTCGGAAAGGTAGCGCGCCGTCCCCCAGTGGCGGTCCATCCCCGTCTGGAGCAGGACGATCTGCCCGGCCTCCACCGCGAGCCCGCCGCGCACCAGGGCATTTTTCATGTCCCGGAGCCGGATCCGGCCGGGATCGGGCCGGCCGCGCACGTCGAGCCGGAGCCCCGGGCCGAAGCACCAGTCCAGGGGGACTTCGTCGATCGTCCGCGCCGGCCGCCCCGCGCTGCGCGGCCCGAAGTGCCACGGGGCGTCCAGGTGCGTGCCGTGGTGCGTGCCCAGCGACCAGAAGTGCTCGCAGGCCAGCCCCATCCCCTCCGGGAAATCGCGCCCTCGCACCGCCCGGAGGCCCAGCTGCTGGAGGAGCCAGGCGACGGCGATCCGGAGGAAGGACCCGGCATGCGGGAGGCGGGCCATCATCCCCAGCATGTCGCCGCCGTGGCGGTGGTCCGACCGCGCCATCCGGATCGGCCCCGCCTCGTAGGGCGTCGGCTCGAGCGGGAGGGAGAGGTCGATCCAGCGCAGCCGGGGCATGCGGCTTGGTCCCGGAGACGCGGGGCGGCTCGCCGGTGCGCGGGCGGGCAACGCGGAGAGCACGGGACTTGGCATGGAGGATCCTCCCTTGTCTGGAGATGACGCAGCCCCCTCATGCAATCGGCATGCCAACGGCCCCCGGCACCCGTCCACGTCACGCGCCCGTCCGTCCCCAAGGCCGCCGGGCCGGCGGCGACCGCCGCGTCCTTACGGCCTGTTGTGGATAAGCTGTGGACACCTGCCCGGTCCGTGGGGCAGATGCCACGGATCGTGGACATCAACCGTGGTGTCACGCCGGGGTGGGACAATGCCCGAAACGGGGGACGGCATGCCATGAGGCGGCACCTGATGGAGGCTGGCGACAAGCAAAGGCGGGAGGGCGCTGGAATGGTCTATGGGATGGATTCTGGCCGCTGGACAGCCGGTGTGGCCGCGGGGGAATCGCGGTTCAGGTCCGATGCGACCGGTCAGTCTCGGAACGGATCGCGGCCCTGGAGCGGGATGGCGTAACCGAAACCGAGTGGACACTTACCGCGACGTCGGCTTCGGCGTCGCCCACGGCGGCGCGATCCCCAGCTGCTGTATCTTGGTGATGAGCGTGTTCCGGTTGATGCCCAGGATCTCGGCGGCCTGCGTCTGGTTCCACTCGGCCCGCGTCAGGGCACCCAGGACGTACTGCCGCTCGAAGTGCTCCCGCGCCATCCGCAGGGGGACGAGGTCCACGAGGGTCTCTGGATTCCGGCACTGCCGCCCCGCCATCGCGATGTCCATCGGCAGGTGGTCGATGCCGATCGCGGCGCTCCGCTCCAGGATGATCAGGCGCTCGATTGTGTGCTCGAGCTCCCGCACGTTGCCGGGCCAGTCGTACTGGCAGAGCAGCCGCCGCGATTCCTCGTGGTACCCGGAGAGGGCCTTGTGGAATCGCCGGCAGAAGAGCTCCCGGAAATGGTCGAGCAGGAGGGGGATGTCGTCCCGGCGCTCCCGCAGGGGCGGAATGCGGATCGGGACGACGTTGAGGCGGTAGAAGAGGTCCTCCCGGAACCGGCTGGCGGCGACCTCCGCGCGGATGTCGCGGTTGGAGGCCGACAGGATGCGGACGTCCACGTGGACGGGCGCCTCGCTCCCGATGCGGAGGACGAT
>CAYUME010000119.1:0-10154 GCA_964445475.1 uncultured Planctomycetia bacterium | reverse complement strand
AGCTGGCGGAGACGCTGGCCGCGCGTGGGACACCGAAGGGGGAGTTCACGCTGGTGGTGGCCGGGACCCCGGCGGAGGCGTCGCCGGCGGAGGCGGATGACGAGACCCTGCGTGCCGCCCTCCGGGCGGCCCTGGCCGCGGGCCGGTCTCCGAAGGATGCCGTCGCGGAGGTCGCCGTGACGCTCGGCACGCCGAGGAACCGGGTCTACCGGCTGAGCCTGGAGCTGAAGCGGGGGCAGACCGGCGCACGGGGGGGGTAAGGCGGACCCGGACGGGCCTCGCCTCAGCGCGGGCGGCGGAACCAACCCGCCACGCGCCGCCACAGGCGGAGCATCCGGCCGCCCGGCGCCGGAGCGGACGTCGCGGCCGGCGCCTCCGGACCCGGCGCGACGGCCGCCGCGACAACCGCCCGCCCCTCCCTCCACGCCGCCCGCGCGTCGGCCATCTCCGCCGCCGTCGCGAACCGGTCCTCCGGCTTCTTCGCGATCGCCCGCAGGGCGATCGCCGCCAGGGACGCGTCCGGCGCCGGCCGGCCCGTCTCCCGGGCGATGGCCGCGGGCGGCGGGGCGGAATCGCGCACGACCTGGTGCAGAACCTGGATCGGCGTCTTCGCCGAGAACGGGGGCCGCCCCGCCAGCGCCTCGTACAGCATCACGCCGAGGGACCAGACGTCCGTCCGCCCGTCGACCGACTTCAGCCCCCGCGCCTGCTCCGGGCTCATGTACGTGGGCGACCCGACCGCCATCCCCGCCGCGGTCAGCGCCAGGCTCGCCTCCGCCCCCAGCGTCTTCGCCATGCCGAGGTCGGTCACGTGCGGCTTCCCGGCCGCGTCGACCAGGACGTTCTGCGGCTTCAGGTCCCGGTGGATGATGCCGTGGGCGTGGGCGTGGTGGACGGCGCGGGCCACCTCGCAGAGGAGGGCCACCTCCTCCCGGAGCGCCCCGGGATGCGCTTTCCGCCATTCCGCCATCGAGCCGCCCTCGATGTACTCCATCGCCAGGTACGGCTTGTCCTCGATCACCCCCGCCTCGAGCATGCGGACCATCGCCGGGTGCGGCGGCAGCGTGACGCCCAGACGGATCTCGCGCAGGAACCGGTCCTCGTCCCGCCGCAGCTCGCTGGGATTGGCCAGGAGGGTCTTCAGGGCGACGCGGCGCCCCTCCCCGTCGAGCGCATCGTAGACCACACCCATCGCGCCGCGCCCGAGCACGCGGAGGATCCGGTACCGGCCGAAGGTGCGGCCTTCCGGCACGACCGCCTGCGACGCCGCGGGCGATGGGACGGGCGGGGCGGCGGGGGCCGGAGGGGAGACCGGGGATGGCGGCGGGGAATCGGCCGCGGGCGACGGGACGGAGGGGGCCTCCGGCGCCGCGCCGAGAAGGCCTCCGCAGGCCGCACACCGGTGCGTCTTGCCCGGCGTGGGCGGCTTGTTCGTGGTGTAGTGCCGGCCGCAGGATCCGCAGACCAGGGTCGCCATGTCGCTGTCACCGCCCGAATAGCCGGAGAACCCGGGGCCCGGAGGCGGCATTGTGCATGCCGCGTATCGCCGTGTCCAGCCGCATCGCGCTCGCGTCACGGCCCGGAGACGAACAGGCGCAACGCGGCGGCCTCCGTCACCTTCTGGTGCTTCGCATACGCCGCCGCGCACGCCCGCCGGATCCGCCAGCCGCCGGTATGCGACGAGCTCGAGCAGATCGCCCTGCCCGACCTGGATCCTCGTCTCGCGCGTCCACCCCGGGACCCGGTCAAAGACGGTCCGCACCCCGTACCGCGCCCCCCAGTAGAGGTTCGTGTCGGGCTTCTCCCCGTCGCCCAGCGCCGCCGGAACATGGTAGCCGACTCTCACGGCAAATCAATAGCGCCGCAAAAGGGTTGCGGGAGATCCTCCGGAAGATAGAATGGCGTCGCCGCCTGCGGGGCCGTGGCGTCGCGGACGCCACCCGTGCGGGCCACGGCACCCCGCCTCCGTCCATCTCCGCGCCCCTGTTCCCGGAAGGGCCGCCGCAGTCCGACGCCGGCCGGGGGAGGCGGAGGGTGTGGCCTGCCTCTGGAGGGGATACCATGAGCCCGCTTCATCCGCCCTCGCCCGGGAGCTCCGCCCCTTCACGGCCGCCTCCCCTCCCCTCCGTTCCAGTCCTGGCCTCGACGGTCCTTCGCCTCGCCGGGACGGGCGCCCTGCTCGCCCTGGGGGCCATAGCCACGGCCGAGCCCGCCCTGATCCCGGAGGGCTGGGACTACGCCACGGCGATGAGCCGGGTCGCCGCCCGGTTCACGGGCAAGGAGGGCGTGGTCCTCCATGTCGGCGACTCCATCACCTACGCCAACCCCTACTCGCAGTGGGCCCGCAACGGAAAAGGCCGGACGCCGGAGGACGAGGCGGTCTGCCGGTGGACGCACGCGGGGGCGAAAGACGATACGGACGGCTGGCACCTCTGCTCCGTCGACTGCCCGGGCGGCCGTTCGGAGACGGCCGCGGGCGGCATGCGCGCCAACGAGGCCCTCGCCGGGGGGAAGGGCGGGCTCCCGCCCCTGGCCGAGATCGTCAAGAAGTACAACCCCCGCATGATCGTCCTGATGTTGGGGACCAACGACGTGTCGGCGGGGCGCAAGGAGGCGGAGTATGTCGCCGACATGGCGAAGGCCGTGGACCTGATCCTCGCCAACGGCACGATCCCGATCCTCTCCACGATCCCACCCCACCCCGGCAACGAGGCGCTGGCCCGCAGCTTCAACGCCGCGCTGCGGGATCTCGCGCGGGAGAAGCGCCTCCCGCTGATCGATTTCGAGAAAGAGATCCTCGCGCGCCGCCCAACCGACTGGAACGGGACGCTCCTGGGCCAGAACGACGTCCACCCGTCGGCCGGCCAGGCCGCCGGCGAGCCGACGGAGGAGAACCTGAAGAGCTCCGGATACCTCCTGCGCGGATGGCTCTCCGTACGGAAGATCGGGGAGGTCAAGACCCGGGTGCTCGACCATCCGCCCGCCCCCCGCGGCGAGGGGAAGGACCTCACGCCCGAGGAGCGGGTGGAGCGGGCCGCCGCCGAGCGGAAGGACCGCGAGGCGCACGACGCGGCGGCCAAAGAGGCGATCGACGCATTCAAGAAAGCCCTGCGCGAGTCGAAATCCGTCGGCGACCGCGTCGTCGCCGTCCGGCCCCTCGGCGCCGCGGCGCGCGACCCGAAGATCGTCGCCGAGATGGCACGCCTCTCCGGCGACGCCGCGCCCGCCGCCTCGCGGTCGTCCGCCCCGGCGGCCGCTGCGCCCCCTCCCGGAACCCCGCCCGCCTCGTGACGGCGGCGGCACATCCAGGGGCCACCGCCCGCGTTTGCCATTGCGCGGCCGCCCGTTCCGCCATTTAATGTCGTATCGGCGTCCCCCCCGTCTGCCGTCTCAGGAGGCCGCGCATGCCGGTCCCCGCCCCGATCCTCGATGTCGATCGCCTCTTCACGGTCACCCCCCTCCCGCTCCTGCGCCGCACGAAGGGGGTCGTCTTCGACCTCGTCCCCGTCGAGGCCTTCCGCTCGATCGACGGGATCGACCGGGTCCTTCACGAAGGCGGGGCCCTCTCCCCCGGCGCCGTCGGCGCCGTCGAGCGCCCCTGGTACCTGCACCCGCACCAGGAGGACCATCTCGTCGTCCTCGCCGGGTACCGCGACATCGAGCTCTTCAGCCTGGCGACCCGCTCCTCGGCCCGCCTACAGGTCCACCCCGACCGCATCCTCATCGACGGGAAGCCCCTGCACGACCGCCCCGTCATGGTCAGCTGGCCGACGCACGTCTTCCACCGGATCGTCTCCAGCCCGGAGCAGGGGTCCGCCTCCATCAACATCGCGACCCGGCTGCCGGGATTCGACCTCCGGACCAACTTCAACGTCTACGACCTGGACCCGGAGACAGGCGCGCACCGGATGATCCGGGAGGGACACCTCGACCAGCCAATTCCGAGGAAGGCGGCATGCAGGAGTGCGCGACCTGGCTGAAGGGCTTCGTCCCCGAGGTGCCGGTGGAGTTCATCCCGGCCGGCGACCCCTTCTGGGCGCCGCGCTGACCTCGTCGTAGAATAGGCCGGAGTCCGGACAAGGCACGCCCCCCGGGAGGCCTGACGAAAATGACAGACAGCCGCCCTGCCGAGCCGGACCCTTCGGCCGCGGGCCTCACCCGGGCGCATTCTAGGCCTATGAGAACCTCGTCCCGGGCAATCCGCCTGCGAGGCCTCCTGCCGGCATGGGCCTTCGCCGCCCTGCTCGCTCCGGGCTGCGCGGCACCGCCCTCCCCGATGCGACCTTTGGACGTACCCTCCTGCGCCTGCCGCCGGGTCGACCGCGACCTCGTCCTGACCGGCCGGATCGACGACCCGCTCTGGCAGCGGGCCGAGCCCGTCGCGCTCGGCGATCCGATCGACGGGCGGCCCGGCCGACACCGGACAACGGCGCGCCTCCTCTACAACGGGCGGTTCCTCTACATCGCCTTCGACTGCGAGGACGCCTTCGTCTGGGGGACGCACGACCGGCGCGATGCGCCGATCTGGGAGCAGGAGTGCGTCGAGGCCTTCCTCTGCCCCTCGGGAAAGGTCCGGCAGTACTACGAGATCAACGTCAGCCCCCGCAACGCGGTCTTCGATGCGGCGATCCTGAACGCCCGGTCGGCGACGGACGGGACGGGTCCCTTCCAGGGCCTGTGGGCATACACCTGCGAGGGGCTCGCGACGCGGGTGCACGTCCGGGGCGAGCTGGGCGCAACGGATGCGCAGGGGTGGTCGGCCGAGCTGGCGATCCCGTTCGCGTCGATTCCCGGCGCGGACCGCATGGCGCCGGGGCCGGGCGACGCGTGGCGGTTCAACCTCTACCGCATCGACAGCCCCGCCCCGCCGAGGCTGGAGTTCTACGCCTGGTCACCCACCGGGGCCAACGACTACCACCGGCCCTGGCGGTTCGGGTGGCTCCGGTTCGAATGACCGTCTACCGTCTCGCCGGCTCGGCGACGGATCCCGGGTCGAGCTTGATCACGCGGACGAAGCGGACGACCGCGTCGCCCCGGACCGCCCGGATCTCCAGATCCATCCCCGTATACCCCTCCCCCGGAAAACAGGCGTCCCGGAGGACGAACGTGACGGTCCGGGCCTTCCCGCTGTCGCCGCAGGCGACCTTCCGCTCGGCCCCCTTCCCGCCCGGGACGCGGTACGCCAGCACCCACCCGGCGTCCCCCCGGTCGAGATAGGTGACCTTCACCGCGACGGCGTGCGGGCCGCCCGACAGGAAGGCGTCGTCCACGCCGAAGCGGATGGACGACTGGCCCCTGGCCGCCTGCGTCTTCCGGGCCGTCAGGTCGTACCGGTGATCCTTGTCGAGCTCGAACATCTGCGGGGGGACCTCGACCTTCTCGGTCGCCTCGGTCCGCGCGCCGTCGGCGTCGCGCTGGTAGAGCCAGCGCTCGAAATTCCTCACCGGCTGGCCGCCCGTGCCGCGCCGGACGACGCTTTCGCGCAGGTAGCACCAGGCGTCGGGCGCGGTGCGGGCGTCCCGGCCCAGCTCCAGGGCCAGGTAATGGAGCAGCGGCGGGTTGATCAGCCACGGGCCGCCCTCGGCCCAGACGAAGTTGCGCCGCATCTGGAGCATGCGCAGCGTGGCTTCGCGGTAGCGGTGGGGGAAGGTCTCGACCGGGCCGAAGCGCTCCTCGTGGACGCGGGTGTACTCCTCGTTCTCGTCGCCCGACGCGCGGTTCTCGGCGATCAGCGGACACCGCTCGTTGACGACCAGGTACCCGTCGGCGTCGAGCTCCTGGCCGAGGCCGGGGTTGGGCGCGTGGAGCAGGTAGTGCTCGACGAATCCGTTGCGCTGGCCCATGCCCAGTTGCATCGCCAGGTCCAGGTCCTCCCCCTTGTTGGAGACCAGGCAGAGCTTGTACGCGGCGCCCCGGAACGCGTCGGCCCAGGCCCGCAGGCGCTCCTCGAAGCGCGCGCGCCGCGGATCGCCGGCGGGCGGGCCGGCGCCCTCCTCCCCGCGCGACGGAGAGACCAGGTGCACGTAGCAGATGTCCAGCTCCTTCATCTGCGGGATGCCGCTCCGGCCGAAGGCCTCGACGAGCCTCAGGTAGCGCGCGTGGTACTCGGGGTGGTAGATGTCCATGTTGACGACCTGGAACGGGATCGAGCTGTTCGGCTTCTCCTCGATCAGGGGGACGCCGTGGTCCCGGAGCCAGCGGGGCGCCGTGCCGACCTCGGTCTTCGCGGGCGTCCGGTCCTTCAGGCTCCTGAAGTAGCGCGTCTCCCAGACGGAGGCGCCCAGGCCCATCTTGACGGCGTACGTCCCGTTCTCGCTGGCCCGGAGGATGTCGTTGCGCAGGTCCTTGAAGTCGAAAGCGCCTTCCTTCGGCTCGCTTTCCCTCCAGGAACCGCGCACGGCGCGTTGGATGCGGCCCGGGAAGGCGTCGGAGACCAGCTTCGGGTTGATCTGGATGCCGCTGTAGGGGGCCGCCTTCACCCACGGCGGCAGGGACCAGTCGTCGCCGTCGACGGTGTGATCCGTCTCGTCCCAGGCATGAAAGGCGTACGTCCGGGTGAAAAGGCGCTCGGCCTTCCGGTCGAATTCGTCGGAGGGCGCCGCCTGGGGGGCGGCGCGGGCCGCGGAACAACAGGCCGCGGCGACAAGGAGGGCGAGCCAGGCCGGTCGTCTCACGGGATGGGCTCCAACGAAGCGGCGCGGCGTCCGTCAGCGGCGCAGCAGGCCGAGCGACGCCGCCAGCCGGCGGAACGCGGCGGATCCCGCGCGGCGCGGCAGCGGCCCCCAGACGGGAACGCCCGCCAGGCGGCGCAGGGTCTCCGGATTGAGCCTTTCGGGCAGCCCCGCCCGCCCCTCCTCCGCGCGGTTGAGGACCACGCCCGCGACCGCCAGTCCCCGCCGCCGCGCGGCCTCGAGCGTCAGCAGCGTGTGGTTGAGCGTCCCGAGACCGGCGCGCGCGACGACCAGCAGCGGCAGGCCCAGGCGCTTCGCGAGGTCGGCCACCTGCCGCCGGGGCCCCAGCGGCACCAGCAGCCCCCCCACGCCCTCCACGATCACCGCGTCGTGCCGCGCCGCGAGGGCCCGGCAGGCGGAAACGATCGCCGCCAGGCGGACGGGGCGCCGCGCGAGACGGGCGGCCTGGTCGGGGGAGATCGGCGGGCCATAGGCGAACGGCGTGACGGCGGCGGGATCGTCACCGGACCGGGAGGCGCGGAGGAGCGCCGCGGTGTCCTCCGGAACGCCGCGGCAGCCGGTCGCCACCGGCTTCAGGACGCCGACGTCGATCCCGGCGTCGCGGAGAGCGGCGGCGAGGCCGCAGGCGACGAAGGTCTTGCCGACGCCGGTGTCGGTGCCCGTCAGGAACAGGCCGCGAGCGGGGGACATGGCCGGGAAGGGAAAAGGGACCGCGCAAAGCCCCGGGACGCGGGACCCGGGACGGCTACGCCTCGTCCTCGTTGCTGTTCGACTCCGCCTCCTCCTGCGTCTCCGGGCTCTCCTCGGGCGGCTTCGGCTGGTCCTCCTTCTTGACGTACCACTCCTTGGGGAAGGGCTTGGTGTTGCGGCAGTCGGGGTAGCCGGAGCAGGCCAGGAAGCCGCCGCGGCGGCCGTACTTGACGACGATGGGCTTGCCGCACTTCTCGCAGTCCTGCTTGAAGTCGGGCGGGATGTTGACGCGCCGGGTGCGCGCCGAGTAGGGGCGGGTGTTGCGGCAGTTGGGGTAGCCGGCACAGGCCAGGAAGCGGCCGAAGCGGCCGGTCTTGACGACCATGGGATTGCCGCACTTCTCGCAGACCACGCCGCCCGCCTCGGGGGAGCCGAGCGACTTCGTGTTCTTGCAGTTCGGGAAGGCGGAGCAGCCGAGGAACTTGCCGGACTGGTTCCAGCGGATGACCATCGGGGCGTTGCACTTCTCGCAGAGGTCGTTCGTCTCCGGCGGGATCCCCCCGGCGCTCTGCATCTCCTCCGCCGCCTTGCCGAGGTCCCGCTCGAAGGCCCCGTGGAAGGACCGCAGAACGTCCTCCCACCGGGTCTCCGCCTCCTCGACCCGGTCCAGCTCCGACTCCATCTGGGAGGTGAAGCCGGTGTTGAGGATGTCGCCGAAGTGGGCGACGAGCTTGTCGGTGACGAGGGTCCCCAGCTCGGTGGCGTAGAGCTTGCGCATCTCCTGCCGGACGTAGCCGCGCTCCTGGACGGTGCTGATGATGGGCGCGTAGGTGCTGGGGCGGCCGATCCCGTGCTTCTCGAGGGCCTTGACGAGGCTGGCCTCGGAATAGCGGGGCGGCGGCTGCGTGAAGTGCTGGACGGGGAGGAACTCGCGCGGTTCCAGCGCCGCCCCCTCCGTCATCGTGGGGAGCAGCTGCTCGTCCTTGCGGAGCTTGTGGCCGGCCACGCGCGTGTAGCCGTCGAAGAGGAGCTCGCGCCCCTTGGCCTGCAGCCCGTACCGCGCCCCGCTCTCCGCCGCCGCGTCGATCGACGCGTCCGTCACCCGGTAGCGCGCGACGCTCATCTGCGTGGAGACGAAGCGCTTCCAGATGAGGCGGTAGAGGCGGAACTGGTCGTCGCTGAGGTGGGTCTTCAGATCCTCCGGGGCCCGGGCTGCCGCGGTCGGCCGGATCGCCTCGTGCGCGCCCTGCGCCGAGGCCTTCGTCGGGAAGACGCGCGGCGCCGGCTCGAGGTAGGCCTCGCCGAAGGCCGCCGGGATGTACGCGCGGCACTCCGCCATCGCCTCGTCCGCGATCCGGAAGGAGTCGGTGCGCATGTAGGTGATGAGCCCGACCGCGCCCTCTTCCCCGATGTCGAGCCCCTCGTACAGCTGCTGGGCGATCATCATCGTCTTCTTCGTCGAGAACCCCAGCTTGATCGAGGCCTGCTGCTGCAGGAGGCTCGTCGTGAAGGGCGGGGGCGGCGACTCCGTCCGCTCCTTGCTGGAGACGGACGCCAGCGTGTAGCGCGCCTTCTCCAGGTCGGCGACCAGCCCCTTCGACACCGCCTCGTTCGGGATCGCCAGCTCCTCGCCGTCCTTCTTCTTCAGCTCGGCGAGGAACGTCCCTCCCTCCGGCGTCGCCAGCCGCACCCCGATCGACCAGTACTCGTCCGGCTTGAAGGCCGCGATCTCCCGCTCGCGCTCGACCACCAGGCGAACCGCCACCGACTGCACCCGGCCGGCGCTGAGCCCCTTGCCGACCTTCTTCCAGAGCAGCGGGCTCAGCTTGTAGCCCACGATCCGGTCCAGCAGGCGGCGCGCCTGCTGCGCGTGCACCTTCTCCATGGAGATCTGGCCGGCGTGCTTGAAGGCCTCCAAGACGGCCTTCTTCGTGATCTCGTTGAAGGTGACGCGGTAGACCTTGACCGGCGGCCCCGGCGGCTCCTCCTTCTTCTTCCGTTTCCGCTTCTTCGGGGCCTCCGCGCCGGCCCCGGCCTCCCCCTCCGCCGGCGGTGGCTCCGCCACGGCGGGCGGCGGCTCCGCGGGCGGCGACCCCCCGGGCACCGCGCCCCCCTCCCCCGGAATCCGCAGCGCCTGGAGCAGGTGCCACGCAATCGCCTCCCCCTCACGGTCCGGGTCGGGCGCGAGGTAGAGCGCATCCGCCTTTTTCAGGCTCGCCTGGATCTCCGCCAGGATCTTCTTCTTCGCCGGGATCACGCGGTAGTCGGGCCGGAACCCGTGCTCGATGTCCACCCCGAACTGCCCTTTCGGCAGGTCCCGGATGTGCCCCATGCAGGCCTTGACCATGAACTTCGTGCCGAGGATCTTGTTGATGGTCTTGGCCTTGGCGGGCGACTCGACGATGACGAGGGCCTTGCTCATATATGGCTCGATCCACCCGCCCACCAATAAGGCACCGCCGTGCGGACCACACGCCCGCACGGCCACATGAGCGGCGGATTATAGGGAAGGGCGCGGAATGAAGTCAAACCATTATATTATAGTATATCTATATGCGCCCCCCCGCCGGGCGGCCGCCGCGTCCCGATACGTCTTATCTCGCATCATGACAACAGGATACGCCAACCCCGCGGCGCGGCGCCCCGGAGATCCCGCGCGGAGGCGGAACGACGCCGGCACGCCTCCCGGGCCGGTTTTGACTTGTCTCCTTCCAGGGACCACACGATAATCGATGCCAGCGACCGGCCGGTTTTCCAGAGGCCGCGCGACGT
>CAYUME010000118.1:0-10173 GCA_964445475.1 uncultured Planctomycetia bacterium | reverse complement strand
CTTCGCGATGCTGTGGATGTTCCCGACGCCGTAGTCGACCAGCGTGACCGGCAGCCGCGCCTGGCTCATATCGAGTAATCCTCGTGCCACACACCCCGGTCCGGCGCGAAAGGAGGCGGGTGTGCAGGGGGCTTCGCGCCGTCGTCCCGCTTCTCCAGCGACGCCACCCGCTCCATGAGCGACACCAGGGTCTCGTGGACGACGTCCGGCAGCTGGCTGTGCTCCAGATCCGGCGCCGCCGACTTCGGCGGCTGGCGCACGACGACCTCGCCGGGGACGCCGACGACGACCGAGTTCGGGGGCACGGGCTTGACGACGACCGCGTTGGCTCCGATGCGGCTGTCCGCGCCGATCGCGATCGCCCCGAGGATCTTGGCTCCGGCCCCCACGACGACGCGGTCGCCGAGCGTGGGGTGCCGCTTCCCCTTCTGGATGCTCGTGCCGCCCAGCGTCACGCCGTGGTAGAGCGTCACGTCCTCGCCGATCTCCGCCGTCTCGCCGACGACGACGCCCATGCCGTGGTCGATGACGAGGCCGGGGCCGATCGTGGCGCCGGGATGGATCTCCACCCCGGTGAGGAACCGGACGACCTGGGAGAGCCCGCGCGCCGCCAGCTTCAGGTTCCGCTGCCAGATCCAGTGCGCGAGGCGGTGCCCCCACACGGCGTGCAGGCCGGGGTAGCAGAGGAGGACCTCCAGGGCGTTGCGGGCCGCCGGGTCCCGGTCGAAGATCGCCCGGATGTCGCGCCGGAGCGTCAGCCACATGGCGGACTCCCGTCCCGTGACCTCGCGGAGGCCGGCCGCCCCTCGCTGCGTCCGGGGCTCTCTTGAAAAAAAACGATCCCAAAGCCCGCCCGGTCGACGTCCTGCGCCCGGGGCGCGAGAGGCGGGTTTTGAGATGCGGCTCGACGCGACGCCCCGCGAAGGGAAGGCACTCTAGCAGAAGGCGGGGAGGACATCAAGGTGCCGGTGCGCGGCACGGGACCGGCGGCGCACCGGCCCGCGACGCGGTCCGGTCGCGGCCGGCGCGCGGGGGGGGGGCGTCGCGTGGACGCGGCGGATCCGGAGCGGGAACCCGGCCCGCCGGGCGGCGTTTGACCGGGAGGGCATTGCATCCGGGAGCGGGTGGGATACAATCGCATCGTCCGCCGTCTCCCGGGAGGTCCTCATGGCGACCCGCGCGGCGCTCGCGATGGCCCTTCTGCTCGCCCCGGTGCCGGCCGCCGCGGCGGCCCCCCCGGCCGTCCGGACCGGCCTCGAGGTCCTCGTCCGCGACGGCTTTAAGCCCCTGCAGGGGAGACGGGTCGGGATCGTGACCAACCAGACGGGGGTCGACTCGGCGCGGCGGCACGTCATCGACCTCCTCCACGGCCGGCCGGGCTTCACCGTGACCGCGCTCTTCTCCCCGGAACACGGACTGCGGGGGACGGCGGACGTGCAGGTGGATTCCACCCGGGACGCGAAGACCGGCCTTCCGGTCCACAGCCTCTACGGGCGCACGCGGAAGCCGACGCCGGAGATGCTCCGGGAGGTCGACGTCCTCGTCTTCGACATCCAGGACATCGGGGCCCGCTTCTACACGTACATCACGACGATGGCCCACTGCCTGGAGGCGGCGCAGGAGAACGGCAAGGCCGTGGTCGTCCTCGACCGGCCCAACCCGATCGGAGGGGAGGTCGTCGAGGGGCCCGTGCTCGAGGCGGAGCTGTGCGGCCGGTTCACGGGCTATTTCCCGATCCCGACGCGCCACGGCATGACGGTGGGGGAGCTGGCGCGCCTCTTCAACGGCCACTTCCGGATCGGGTGCCGGCTGGAGGTGGTGCCGATGGAGGGGTGGCGGCGGGAGATGGACTTCGACGCGACGGGCCTGCCGTGGGTGAACCCGTCGCCCAACATGCGGTCGGTCCCGGCGGCCTTCTGCTATCCCGGGCTGGGGGCGCTGGAGGCGACGAACCTTTCGGTGGGGCGGGGGACGGCGCGGCCCTTCGAGCTCTACGGGGCCCCCTGGATGGACGGGGCGAAGGTCTGCGGCGCCCTCAACGCGCGGGGCCTGGCGGGCGTCCGGTTCAAGCCGGCCGCCTTCACGCCCGAGCGCGTCCCGGAGATGCCCCGGTACCCCTACACGGGCGAGGCATGCGGCGGATTCGAGGTCGAGATCGCGGACCGTCGGGCCTTCCGCCCGCTGGCGGCGGTCCTGCACGTCCTGCAGGTGCTGCAGGCGACGCACGCGGACCGGTTCGAGATGCAGGGGGCGCCGGCGATGATCGGACGGAAGGACGTCGGGGACCGGATCCGCGCGGGGGCGGCCCCGGAGGCGATCCGGGCGGACTGGGAGGCGGAACGGGAGGACTTCCGGGCGGCGCGGGCGGCCTGCCTGCTCTACCCGGAGGCCCCGGCTCCGGAAGGGGGGCGGTCGCCGCGGGAATAACCGCCGGCGATGTCTCGGCGTTCGGGCATCAGCCGGTCTTATGCTGTGCGTGGCGCCGGCGCCGCGGGAGGCCGGAGGGCCGGCGCGGGCGCCGGTCAGGATTGAATTGCGGTCCGGAATCCGGTAGAGTTTCCCGCCCCGCGTCCCCGGGGCGGATCCCGGCTCCGCGGGGATCGTTTTTCAGGTCCGCGCAGGCCCCGGATTTCGGGAGAAGGGACAGGACATGGCCTCGAGCAAGTCCATCGCGATCGTGGGCGCCACCGGCGCCGTCGGCCTCGAGTTCCTCACCAGCCTCGAGAAGCGCAACTTCCCCGTGGGCCGCCTCCGCCTTCTGGCGTCGGCGCGCTCCGTCGGCAAGACACTCGCGTTCCGCGGCGAGTCCCTCCCCGTCGAAGAGCTGAAACCGGAGGCCTTCAAGGGCGTGGAGATCGGCCTCTTCTCGGCCGGCGCCTCCATCAGCCGCGAGTACGCGCCCATCGCCGTCAAGGCCGGCGTCACGGTCGTCGACAACTCGAGTGCCTTCCGGATGGACCCCGAGGTGCCGCTTGTCGTCCCCGAGATCAATCCCGAGGACGTCCGTCACCACAGGGGGATCCTCGCGAACCCGAACTGCTCGACGATCATCGCCCTCGTGCCCGTCTATGCCATCCACCGGCGCAACCCGGTCCGGCGGATGATCGTCTCCACCTACCAGGCGGCCTCGGGCGCCGGCGCCAAGGCGATGGAGGAGCTCCGCGTCCAGGCCGGCGAGGTCCTGGCCGGCAAGCCCGCCGCGAAGAAGGTCTTCCTGCACCAGATCGCCTTCAACCTCTTCTCGCACAACTCCAAGATCGCGGAGAACGGGTCCAACGAGGAAGAGAACAAGATGGTCAAGGAGACGTGGAAGATCTTCCACGACGTGTCGGTGAAGATCTCCGCGACCTGCGTGCGCGTGCCCGTCTTCCGCGCCCATTCCGAGTCGATCTGGCTCGAGTGCGACCGTCCCGTCGAGGAGGCCCAGGCCCGCGAATGGCTTGCCGGCGCCCCCGGCGTGCGCGTCGTCGACGACCGCGCGGGCAACCTCTTCCCCATGCCGCTCGACGCCTCGGGGCAGGAGGATGTGCTGGTCGGCCGCATCCGCCGGGACACGTCGCGGGACGACGGGCGGGGCCTCTGCCTCTTCGTGGCGGGGGACCAGCTGCTGAAGGGGGCCGCCCTCAACGCGGTCCAGATCGCCGAGCTGCTGGTCAACGGGGCGGTCACGCCCAACGGCACCTCGCAGGCGTCCGTGCGGCTTCCGTTCAGTTCCGACACGTCGATCCTGCAGCGGTAGGAGGCCGGGGTCGGCGGAAGCCCGAACGGCCGGACTTCAAACGGGATCCGGAATCACGGGGGGGGCATGGCATCACGCACAGGGTCCCGTTCCGGCTTCGCGGCCGTCTCCGCGCTGGCGCTCGCCCTCCTGTCGGCGGGCCCCGCGCCTGCCCAGGACCCGGCCCTCGCCCGGCTCGCGCAGGCCCGGGCCCTGGCGGCCCAGGGGAAGGACGAGTCATCCCTCGCCGCCCTGCGGGCCGCTGTCTTCCTCCACCGCGGCGATGTGGAGATCAGCCGCGAATACCAGAACGCCATGGTCCGTGCCGGGCGCAAGGAGGAGGTCGTCCAGGAGTACCGGGTCCTGGCCGAGGCCTTCCCGGACGAGGCGACGTGGCGCTACCTGTACGGCCGCCTGCTCGAGGGCGAGGCGCTGGAGAAGGAGTTCCTGGCGTCGCAGCGACTCGCCCCGGACTTTTTCTGGGCCCGGTTCGGCCTGGGGCAGTATTACCTCGACCACCGGCGCTGCGCCGACGCGATCCCGCACCTCCGCCGGGCCTGCGCCCTGCAGCCCGACCGGATGGAGGCGCTCGACGTTCTGGCCAAGGCGCACCACCTGGCCGGGGAGTTCGAGTCAGCGGAGGCGGTCTGGCGGGACGCCGTGAACCGCTTTCCCCGGTCGCCCGCGCCGCGCGTCGGGCTGGGCGTCCTCTACAAGACGGTCGGCCGCGGCGACCCGTCCCAGCTTCCCCGGGCGATCGAGCAGCTTGACCTGGTCCTGAAGGACTGGCCCGGGACGTGGGAGGCGTACGAGCCGCTCATCCAGTCCTGCTATGCGACGGGCGACGCCGCGAAGGCCGACCGCTACCGCGATGTGGCCCGCCGGCTCGGGAAGGAGCTCGGGAAGGACACGATGATCGTCGACGCGGTCGACGCGGGGGCTCGCGTGCTGGTCGTGAACGAATTGCTCCGCGACGGGCCCCTCTGGCTGCGCATCGGGTCGGTCCCCAAGGGGCCGGAGCCGGCCGTCCCGGTCCCGGCCGCCTACGCGATCCGGAAGGAGGGCGGGGCGGTGGACCTTCACCGGGCCGATCCCGCCCGGCCGCAGGAACCGGGCCCCTTTCTGGCCCGCTTCGCCGCGATGCCGTCCCACGCCGAGCTCGTCGAGAAGCTCAAGGCGACGCTGAAGTAGCCCCCTTTCCGACGGGGTGCACCCGTTCTGCGCGGGACGCTCGTGCATGCCGGCCGGGATGCCGGCGGCGAGCCCCGTGGGCGCGGCGCCCGCCTTGCCAACCGCTGGCCGACCTGTTACAAGTAGCGGTGTGAACCTCCCGAAGCCACCGACGCGCACCCTCCGCCTGGTGCTGGAATATGACGGCGCGGGTTTCTCCGGCTGGCAGGTCCAGCGCGGAAAGCGCACCGTGCAGGCGGAGGTCGCCAAGGCGGTGCAGCGGGTCACCGGTGAGCGCCTGACCGTGCACGGCGCGGGGCGGACGGACGCCGGCGTGCATGCCGCGGGGCAGGTCGCCCATCTCGTGACCCGGACCCGCATCGGCTGCGACCGGCTCGTCCACGCCCTGAACGCCCATCTCCCGCCCGACATCGCGGTGCTTCACGTCGATGAGGTCCCTCCCGGCTTTCACGCCCAGTTTCACGCGACGGGCAAGACCTACCGGTACCGCGTGCTGGTCCGGCCGGTCCGGAGCGCGCTGCGTCGGGACCGGGTCCACCTCGTCCGCACGCCGCTCGATCTCGGGCGCATGCGGGCGGCGGCGGCGCGTCTCGTCGGCACCCGCGACTTCCGCGCCTTCTGCACCGAGGCCCGTACCCGGGAGCGGACGGTGCGGCGGATCGACCGGCTGGACATCCGTGACGAGGCGGACGAGATCGTCTTCGAGGTCTCCGGCTCCGGCTTCCTGTACAACATGGTGCGGACGATGGTCGGGACGCTGCTCTGGGCGGGGATGGGGAAGCTGACCCCGGACGACGTGTCGGCGATCCTGGAGTCGAGGGACCGGCGCCGGGCGGGACCCGTCGTTCCACCCCAGGGGCTGACGATGGTGCGTGTCCGATACGAGGGCGACCCGGGCGCCGGTCCGTCGTAGGGGCCGGCCTGCCGTTCCCGTGCGGCATTCGGACGGATGGGCGAAGGTCCATGCGCGTCGCGCACATCATCACCCGGATGATCGTCGGGGGGGCTCAGGAGAACACGCTCCTGAGCGTGGCCGGGCTCCGAGCGCGCCACGGGATGGACGCGTGGCTGCTGACGGGGCCCCAGACCGGACCGGAGGGGAATCTGCTCGACCTGCCGTCGGCGTCGGGACTGCCGGTCCGCACGATCCGGACGCTGGTCCGGGAGATCGCGCCGGTCCGGGACCTCCTGGCGCTGATCGCCCTCTGGTTTGCGATCCGCCGGCTGCGCCCGGACGTGGTTCACACGCACAGCGGCAAGGCCGGCATCCTGGGCCGCCTGGCCGCCCGCCTGGCCGGGGTCCCGCGCGTCGTCCACACGCTGCACGGATCGCCCGAGTTCCGGGACGAGCCGGAGCTGTCCCGCCGCGTCTTCCAGCTGGCCGAGTGGCTGCTCGCCTGGGTGACCGACGATCTGGTGGGGGTCTGCCGGGCGATGGTGGACCAGGCGTGCCGGATGGGGCTGCATCCGCGCCGGGGGGCTCACGTGATCCCCAGCGGATTCGACGTGACCGCCTTCGCGGCGGGCGCGAGCGAGGTGGCGGGCCAGGCGGTCCGCCGGCGGTTCGGGATCCCCCCGGGCGCGTTCGTGATCGCAACGGTCGCCCGCCTGGCTCCGCTGAAGGGGCATCGGGACCTGATCCGGGCGGCCCGGCGCCTCGAGGACGTGTCGCCCTGGCTGCTCTTTGTCGGCGACGGTCCCCTTCGCGGGGACCTGGAGGCGGAGGTTCGCGCGGCGGGGCTCGAGGCGCGGGTGGCCTGGGCGGGACTGGTGCCCCCGGAGGCGGTGCCCGCCTATCTGGCCGCGGCGGACTGCGTCGTGCACGCCTCGCTGCGCGAGGGGCTGGCGCGGGTCATCCCCCAGGCCTTCCTGGCGCGTCGTCCCGTGGTGGCCTATGCGCTCGACGGGGCGCCGGAGCTGGTGGTCCCCGGCGAAACGGGCTGGCTGGTGGCGCCCGGGGATGTCGCGGAGCTGGCGGGGACGATCGCGGTCGTGGAGGCGGACCCCGCCTTCGCGGCCGAGCTGGCAGAGCGGGGGGCCCGGCGCGTGCGGGACTGCTACCGGGACGACGCGATGGTCGACGCCCTCGCGCGACTCTACCGCGGGCTCGACCCCGTCTCTCCGGCGCCGGCCCCCGAGTCCGCCCCGGATCTCCTGCCCGACGCCTGAGGGCGACGTCCCCCTTCCGCGCCGGGATCGCGGTGTCGTCCGCTGAGCCCCGTCCGGGGCCCGCTCGCGCCCCGACCGGGCTCGTCGGGCTTGGCCGTCGCGTTTTTTGGATTGATGGGGCGCCGGGGGACTGATAAAATTTGAGCTCGGGTCGCTGGCTTCCGGCGGCCTCTTTTCCCGAATCGGTACCGGAATGATCGCGGTCATCTCCGACATTCACGCCAACCTCGAAGCGCTGTCGCGGGTTCTGAGCGATATTGCATCCCAAGGGCTCCAGGCGAAGGACATCGTCTGCTTGGGGGACCTGGTCGGATACGGGCCGGATCCGGCGGACTGCGTGGACCTGGCGATGACGTGGCGGGTCGTGCTGATGGGGAACCACGACGAGGCCGCCACGCGGGAAGCGTACGGATTCAACGCACCCGCCCAGGAGGCGCTGAACTGGACGCGCGAGGTCCTCGCCCCCGGGTTTCTCTCCTTCGGCCACAAGCGGGCGCGCTGGGAGTTCCTGAGGAACCTTCCGCGGACCCACCAGGAGATGGAGACCCTTTTTGTCCACGGGTCCCCCCGCGACGCGACGCTGGAGTACATCCTGCGGACCGACACGGAGGAGTTGACGGGCGGGGTGCCGGAGAAGATCCGGGACATCTTCACGCGGTTCGAGCGGACCTGCCTGGTGGGGCACACCCACGACCCCGGGGTCATCACCGAGGACAGCCGCTTCCTCTGTCCGGACGACTTCGGGGGGACGTTCACGCTCACGCCCGGCCAGAAGCTCATCGTCAACGTGGGCTCGGTGGGGCAGCCGCGGGACGGTGACCCGCGGGCCTGCTACGTGCTGTACGACGGGTTGACGGTGACGTACCGGCGCGTGGAGTACGATATCCCGAAGACCATCGAGAAGATCCGCCGCATCCCCCAGATCGACCCGCGGTTCGGGGAGCGGCTCCTGAAGGGGCGCTAGCGGTTGACGGCAACGGACCCTCTTTCCTATCGGGTGACAGGCATGGCAGAGAACAGGATGACGGCCATTCATGTGGTCTCCCGCCACGTGCGCATACCGGAGGATCTCCTGGCGTACGCCCAGGGCAAGGGGGAGCGTCTCGGCCGGTTCGACCGGCGCGTCCGGCGTGTGGACATCGTGCTGGGGCTTGAAGGGAAGCGGGCCGCCGTGGAGGTGGTGGTGCACGAGCGCGGCCGGAAGCCCCTCGTGGGACAGGCGGAGTCGCCCGACGGCTGGGCGGCCGTCGACCTCGCATTCGCGAAGGCGCAGGAACAAGTGAAGCGGACCAAGGAACGGCGCCGGGATATCCGGCAACGGAGGGCGCGATCATGAAGATGTCCGACCTGTTCGGGCGGAAGGCGTTTGTGCTGGAGCTCCAGGCGAAGGATCGCAAGGGGGCGCTCCGGGAGCTGGTCGAGGCCGCCAAGGGCGCCTACAGCCTGACGCGACTTCCCGTGGCGGATGTCGTCGACGCCATCGTGGCCCGGGAGAAGATCGGGAGCACGGGGCTGGGGCGCGGCGTGGCGATCCCGCACACGAAGTGCGAGACGGTGAAAACCGTCGTGGGCGCCTTCGGCCGCTCGGTCAAGGGGCTGGACTTCAACGCCGTGGACGGCGAGCCGGTCTACCTGCTCTTCCTCATCCTGGCTTCGCCGGGGAAGGAGGAGGAGTACGTGGAGGCCCGGCGGTGCGTCGCCAAGGCGGTCCTCCGCCAGCATTTCATCAAGTTCGCCCGCAACGCGAAGTCGATGAGGGACGTGGAGGAGCTCTTCGCGGAGGCGGACGAGTCGACCCCTGCGCCAAAGGGCGCCGACCGCTAGCCGTGCGGCTGCGGCGATCCCCAGGCGGAGACGCGTCATGCCCAGGGTGGAGCGCCAGGTCACCATCCGCAACCAGCTCGGTCTTCATGTCCGGCCCTCGGCCCAGCTCGCGTCGACGGCCATGCGGTTTCGCTCCGACATCTGGCTCCTGCGCGACGGTCAGGCCGTCAACGCCAAGAGCAGCCTCGAGCTGCTGACGATGGCCGCCGTGAACGGGATGGAGATGACGGTGCGGGCCGAGGGGGACGACGCGGCGGCGGCCGCGGCGGCGATCGCGGACCTCATCGACTCGAAGTTCGGCGAAGAGCGCTGACCCGACAGGCGGGATCGCCATGGCCAAGATGACGAAAATCAAGGAGGGGGTGGCCGCCTCGCTGGGCTTCGCGATCGGCCCGGCCCTCGTCATCGGCCGCGAGACCTCCTCGATCGTGCATCGGCAGGTCTCCGACGGGGAGGTGGCGGGGGAGGTGGCTCACTTCGAGCAGGCCTGCGCCGCCGCCGAGCGCGAGATCGCCCTCCTCTGCGAGGATGCCGGACGCCGGGTGGGGAAGGACGTCAAGTCTATCTTCGAGGGGCACTTCGCCCACCTGCGCGACCCCTACATGCGGCAGGAGATCGTCAGCGCGATCCGCCGCTACCGCCGCAGCGCCGAGTATGCCGTCTCCCGCTACTTCCGGCAGAAGATCCGGAAGATCGAGGAGGAGGGGCACGCCCCCTTCGCGACGCGGATCGTGGAGGACATCGCCGACATCGAGCGCCGGATCCTCCGGCAGCTCGTGGGGGCGCCGGCGACGGAGGATGCCGTCCACCTCAAGGAAAAGGCGGTCCTGGTCGCCCACAACCTCAGTCCGGCCCAGACGATCGACCTCGACCGCGACAAGGTGCTGGGCATCCTCACCGACGCGGGCGGGCCCACCTCCCACACCGCGCTCATCGCCCGCGCCTTCGGCATCCCCGCCGTCGTCGGGCTCGGGACCATCTCCACCGACATCACATCACGGATCGATTCCACCACGCAGATGGTCTTCTGCTCTGTGGGCGCCATCAGCCCTAAAAAGATAATCTCCAAGTTTGAAAAGCATTTCAGCCGGATCGAACCCGGCAACGGCGCAAAAAGAAAAAGACTGGAGTACATCTACAAACCTGTCTCGGACGAGAAGCAGATGGATACCTTCCAGAACCATTGCATCATCGGCAACATCGCATACGACCTTCACAACAGCCGCCGGATGGGACTCTTCATGCTCAATAACATCCTCGGCGGACAGGGG
>CAYUME010000117.1:0-10276 GCA_964445475.1 uncultured Planctomycetia bacterium | reverse complement strand
AGGTGCACCAGCGGCCGAAGGACATCCTGGCGAGCGTGAAGCGGTGCGGCCGGCTGGGGGCGGCGGTGGCCGGGTCCGGGGCGGGAAAGCTCGCCGCGCGCGCCGCGTCGATGACGCTCGCCGGGCTGCTCCGCAGCGGCGACGAGATCCGGCTCGTGGCCGGCGCCGCCGGCAGGCGAACGGGAGGCCCCGCATGAGACGCGCCGGTCCGGTCGCGCTCGGCCTGGTGATCGCGGCGGCCCTCGCCGTCGCCGTCGCGATCGTCCGCGCGCGCGGGGCGGCCGGCGGCACCCCGCCCTGGGACGAGGCCTCGCACGGCCTGCAGGGCTACGCCATCGCCCAGGACGTCGTCCGTCTCGACGCCCGGAACTTCTTCGCCGACGTGATCGGCGCGCGCTACCGGTACCCCTTCGGGCACTCCGTCCTGCTCGTCCCCGCCTACCTGCTCTTCGGCCCGACCTGGCTCACGGCGGTGGGGGTAAGCGCATTCGTGTACGTCGTGCTGATCGCCCTGCTGTATGTCGCCGGGAGGAGCCTGGCCGCGGTTCCGGGCGGCGCGGCAGGACCCGCGGGGGGCGAGACCGCCGCCGCGCCCCTGCTGGCCGGCCTCGTCGCCGCGGCGCTCGGGTTGACCTCCCCCGCCCTCCTGGGACAGGCCAGTACGATCATGCTGGAGCTGCCGGCGGCCGCGTTCGGCGTTCTGGTGGTCTGGCTCTACGGCCGGGCGCTCGATGCCCCGGAGGCGGAGGGCCGGCTGCGCGCGGTGGGCTGGGCGCTGACGGCCTACGTGCTGACCGCCGCGCAGTACGCCACCGTCTGGCTGCTCGTGGTGGCCTTGTACGAGGCGTGGCGGTGCCGGCCGGAAGACCGTCGCGCGGTCGGGAGCTGGGCCGCGCGGATCCTCCGCTCGCGCGCCCTGTGGCACCCGGTCCACGTCCTGGCGGCGCTCCTGATCGCCCTCGGTGCGGTGATCGTGCTGACGGGCGGGTGGGAGTTCGGGCTCGGCGGCCGGACGGTGACGATGACGCGACCCGCCAACTCCGTGACGATGGCCCTGTTCCTGGTCGGCGCCCGGGTGGCCTGGCTGATCTGGCGTCACCGGGAGCGACTCCGCGCCGCCGTCCCCGCGCGGTATCGGGTCCTGTTCATGACCCTGGTCGTCCCGCTCTTCCTCTGGTATTTCGTCCTCTATCCGGGCCGGTTCGCGCACTACCTGAACTGGGTGTCCCGTTCGCCGCCCTCGATCCCGCGCGCCAGCCTGGCCTACTGGACCTACTATCCCCGGTTCTTCGTGGAGGAGGGGCACCTCGGGCCGGCGGTCGCGACGCTCGTGCTGGCGGCGGTCGCCCTTGCGTTCCTCCGGCGCGGCGCGACGGAGAAAGTCCGATTCCTGCGCTGGGCCGCGGTCGCGACGGCCGTCGTCGTGACCGTCCACCACGCGCGGCAGACGCGGTTCCTCGTCCCGCTCCTGCCGGTCGGGTGGCTGCTCGCCGCGGAGACGGCGGCGGCGGGGTGGGCCCGGATCCGCCGGCCGTCGCTCCGCGCGGGCGCCGGCCTGGCGTCGGCCGCCGCACTGGCCGCGGGGCTCGGGCCCGCCGCCGTGGCCCTGTTCGCGGACCGGCTGCCCGGCCTGGCGGCCGGGACCTTCACCCCGGACGCGCTCGGCTACCGCGGCATCATCCCGTACGTCGCCGAGCGCGTCCAGGCGGCCCCCTCCATCCGCATCCTCGGGACGTTCGCCGGGCTCAGCGACCACCTCTTCGAATGGGAGCTTCGCACGCGGATCGACCTGCGCGGCCGGGTCCTGGAATCCGATCTCGTCAACCCCCTCAAGCGAGGGCATGGGACCGACCCCGGCGGGTCGCGGGCGGTCTTCGACCGGTGGCTGGCGAAGTCGCCGGAGGCGGCCGTCGCCGCCGTGGAGCCGATCGACCTGATGGAGCGACCGGAGAAGCCGCTCGAGGGGCTGTGGGAACACAATCTGGAGTGGACCTACCGGACCATGCGCCTGCTGCGCGGGACGGACCGCTATGAGCTGGTCGACGAGCGGGCCTTTCCGTCGGCGGCGCTGCGCGTGCGGATCTATGCCCTGAAGGACGGCCGTTGGCGGGAAAAGGGCGGGGGACCGTCGCCGACCGGAGACGGCCGGTGAGCCGAGACGAAGGACGGGGCGGCGTCCGGGCGGGGGCCCGCTAGGTCTTCCGCCAGTGGCACCAGAGGTCGTGCCCCGGACCCGGCTCGATGGCCAACACCTCGAATCCGTGCTCCCGCGCCAGCGCCCGCAGGTGCCCCTTCGTGTAGAAGCGGCGGACGTTGAAGTCGCTCGGGTCGGGCTCGATCCGGAAGAGCGCGTTGAACCGCCGGCGCCAGGAGTAGAGCTGCGCGAGCTGGTAGACGAGCCGGCCGCCCGGCTTCATGACCCGCGACAGCTCGCGGAGGTAGCGGTAGTAGAACGTGCGCGGCATGTGATAAAAGACCGAGTAGGACCACATCACGTCGAAGGTCCGGTCGGCGAAGAGCTTCAGGTCCGTCCCGTCGATCCGGTGGAGGCGGACGTTCGGCAGGCCCGCCAGGCGCCCGGTCGCCAGGCGGATCATGTCGTCGGAGACGTCCACGCCGTGGACCTCGCCCATCCGGGGGGCGAGCTCCCGGATGATGCGCCCGACCCCGCACCCGACGTCGAGCGCCGTCCAGCGCGCGGTGTCGGCCTCCCCGAGGTAGTGGAGGACGGTCGCGGCGTCCCGCTTCGCGGCGGCGTCGTAGTCGGCCTCGCTGCCGGTCTCGGTGCCGCTGGTGTACTGCATGAACCCGCGGGTCGCCCGGTCGTTCCAGTCCGCGCGCATCTTGTCGACGGGATCCATCCGGCATCTCCTTTCGGGGCCGCGTGACGGGGGGCGAACCTAGCACGACAGGACGGACCCGTCAAGAGCCGGCCCGGCCCCCGCGCCGCCTCCCTGCAGCGCCGCCCAGGCCGCGTAGAGCCCGCCGCGCCGCACCAGCTCCGCGTGGGTCCCCTCCTCCCGGATCCGCCCTCCGTGCAGGATCAGGATCCGGTCGCACGCCATCACGGTCGAGAGCCGGTGGGCGATAACGAGGGCGGTCCGGCCCGCCATCGCCTTGCGGAGGGCGTCCTGGATCAGCGCCTCCGTCTCCGTGTCGACGCGCGAGGTCGCCTCGTCGAGGACGAGAATGCGCGGGTCGAAGGCCAGCGCGCGGGCAAGTCCGAGGAGCTGCTTTTCCCCGCCCGAGAGCGTGGCGCCGCGCTCCGGCACCGGCGCGTCCCAGCCGCCCCGACTCGCGATGAGGCGGTCCGCGTTGGCGGTCCGCGCCGCCGCCTCCAGCCGCTCCCGCGGAATCCCCGTTTCCCCCAGGCGGACGTTCGACTCGAGCGTTCCCGCGAAGCAGAAGACGTCCTGGAGGACGACGCCGACCTGCCGGCGGAGGCGGACGGGGTCGTAGGCCCTCACATCCACGCCGTCGACGAGCACGGCTCCGGCCTGCACGTCGTAGAGGCGGCCGAGCAGGCTGGCCACCGTCGTCTTGCCCCCGCCGGTCGGGCCGACGAGCGCGAGGCGCTCCCCCGGGCGGGCGCGGAAGGAGACGCGGTCGAGGACGACCGGCCCCTCCGCGTAGGCGAACGTCACCTCCCGGAACTCGATGTCGCCGAGGACGGGGCCCGGCGGGCCCGCCGGGACGACCGGCGGCGCCACGTCCGGTGCCGTGTCCAGCAGCGCGAAGAGGCGCTCGCTCGAGGCCATCGCCGACTGGAAGACGTTGTATTTCTCGGCCAGGTCCAGGATCGGGTGGAAGAACTTCTGCGCATAGTACCAGAAGGCGACGAAGGTGCCGAAGGTGAGGGCGCCGTCGAGGATCCGCGCCCCGCCCGCCACGACCAGGAGGGCCATCGCGGCGAGGACCAGCGTGTTGATGGCGGGGAAGAAGAGGGCGTAGGCACGGATGCTGGCGAGGCTCGCCTCCCGGTGGTCCTCGCTCAGGCGCTCGAAGACCGCCCGGTTCCGCCGCTCCCGGTTGAAGAGCTGGACGACGCGCATGCCCATGACGTTCTCGTTCAGGTAGGCGTTCAGGCGGGCGATCCGGCGGCGGATCTCCCGGTAGGACCGCCGCGCGTAGGACCGGAAGACCAGCGCCGCGGCGACGAGGAGCGGGACGACGAGGAAGACGAGCCCGGCCAGCGACGCGTCCAGGAGAAAGAGCATCGCCACGATCCCGGCGAGGGAGACGACGTCCGCCGTCACGGCCACGAACCCCGAGGCGAAGAGCTCCTGGAGCGTCTCGACGTCGCTGGTCACCCGGATCACGAGGCGCCCCACGGGATTCCGGTCGAAGAAGGCGAGCGGCAGGCGCTGGAGGTGGCCGAAGACCTGCCGGCGGAGGTCATAGCAGACGCGCTGCCCGGTCCGGCTGGTCGCCGCGGCGTTCAGGTACTCCAGGAGCCCCTGCAGGAGGAGGAGGCCGGCGAACAGAAGCGCCCAGCGGCCGGTGCCGGCGGGGTCCCGGGCGGCGATGGGTCCGTCCACCGCCGCCCGCAGCACCAGCGGGCCCGCCAGCTCCACGGCCGAGAGCGCCAGCACGATGGCGAAGCAGAGCGCCACGCGGCCCGCGTGCGGGCGGAGGTAGCCCAGGAACCGCCGGATCAGGCGGAGGTCGTAGGCCCTGCCAAGCGCGTCGTCGTCCGGGAACGGCGTCATGCGGAATCCGAGGGGACCAGGGGGGTCTTGAGCAGAACCTCCTCGAGCGCCTGCTGCCGGGCCATCGCGGCGAACGGGCCGTCGCGGCGCCGCAGGGCGTCAAGTGGGCCCTCCTCCACGATGCGGCCGGCGTCGAGCACGATGACGCGGTCCGCCCGCCGGATGGAGGCGACCCGGTGCGCGATCTGGAGCGTCGTCCTCCCGCGAAGGAATTCCCCCAGCTCGGCGAGGATCGCCGCCTCCGTCTCCGCGTCCACGCTGGCGAAGACGTCGTCGAGGATCACCAGCCGCGGATCCCGGGCGACGACGCGGGCAAGCGCCGTCCGCTGCTTCTGGCCGCCCGAGAGCGTCACCCCCCGCTCGCCGACCCGCTGGTCCATCCGCTCCGGGAAGGCCTCGATGTCGCCGAGGAGGTGCGCCACCCGGGCCGCCCGCTGCACCGCCTCCTCCGGCAGCGAGGGGTCCCCGTAGCGGATGTTCTCCCGCAGCGGCTCGGAGAAAAGAAAGGTCTCCTGCGGCACATAGCCGAGGACCTCCCGCAGGGCGCGCACCGGAAGGTCGTTGAGGTCGCGCCCCCCCCAGCGGAGGCTCCCCCGCGGGACAGGGTAGAAGCGGGCCAGGAGGTGCGCGATCGTGCTCTTGCCCGCGCCCGTCCGCCCGACGATCGCGACCCACTCGCCGGGCGCGACGGTGAAAGAGAGGTCGTGCAGCACCTCCGGCCCCCCCGGGTAGGCGAACGTGAGGCGGTCGAACTCCAGGCGGGGCGTCCCGATCCCCGCGGCCGGGGCCCCCGGGCCGGCGTCCGCGGTCGGGGAGGCGAAGGCCGGCTCCGGGACGTCGGGCGCCGCGCCCGGGACGCGGAAGATCTCGTCGATGCGCGTCCAGCACGCCCGCCCCCGCTGGACGACGTTCAGGATCCATCCGAGGGCGATCATCGGCCAGACGAGCATGAACTGGTAGGCGGTGAAGGCGACGAAGTCGCCGAGGGGGAGCGTGCCGCCGGCCGCGATCAGCACGGCGACGCCCACCTCGCCGAGGACGGCCAGCAGGGCGTTCACCCGCCCCTGGGCGAGGGCCAGCCGCCAGGACGCCTCGAGGGTCTCCCGGTTCAGCGCGTCGAAGGCGGCCTCCTCGTTCGCCTCCTGCGCGAAAGCGCGGATCACCCGCGCCCCCGAGAAGTTCTCCTGCGACCGGTTCGACAGCGCCGAGAGACGCTCCTGGACCTCCGTCGAGAGCTGGTGGACCCGCCCTCCCATGCGCTTCAGCGCCAGCGCGCCCAGCCCCAGCGGCAGGAGCGCGAGGAGGGTCAGGTGCGGGTCGATCCAGAGCATCCCCCCGATGCAGAAGAGCGCCATCGACTGGGTGACCGCCCCCTGCAGGAAGCCGATCCCGACCATCATCCTCACGCCTTCCACGTCGTTGATGGCGCGCGAGAGCAGGTCCCCGCTCCGGGTCCGATCGTAATAGGCGGGCGGGAGCTCCGTGAGGCGGACGAAGAGGGCATTGCGGAGGTCCCGCTCGATCGACCGGCTCGCCCCGATCGCCCACCACCGCGCGTAATAGTTGAAAAGGGCGCGGCCGAGGGCGAAGGCGACGAGGAGCCCGGACGCCCGCAGGAGCATGTCGAGAACGTCCGCCCGCACGAGCGCCCCCGCGGCGGCGCTCTCGACGGCGGCGATCGCGTGACGGATCACGAGGGGCGCGGCGAAATAGCAGCCGCTCGCCCCCAGGCCCGCCAGGGCGCCGAGGACGAGGGGCGACGCGTACGGGCGGAGGAAGGAAGCCAGGGAGGGGGGCGCAGGGATGGACATGGGCCGGGTCTCGCGATGGAAACCGGCATTATAGCGCCGGGCGCGGGGAAAGGCGAAGCGGGATGCGGGAACCGGCGGCGCGGCCTGCCGCGGATGGCGCGGCGCTTGTCTGCCGCACCGTCCGCGGCGATGCGAGCCGCCCGGGGAGGTGGCTCACGCTACGACGGACGCCCGCCAGAGCCTCTTTCGCCGTTCCACGCGGACGAAGCGAATCCCCGGGTCGGGAGCGTCACTTCATCTCCCCGCGGAGCATGCGGAGCGCCTTGCGCGCCTCCGTCGCCTTCTTGAGGTCATGCAACAGGACGACCGGGATCGGGGTCCCCGCGCCGTCGAGCTCCACCTGGATCTTCTCGTAGAGGCCGATCGACTCGCCCAGCAGCCCGTCGACGCGATCCGCCTTCGGCTTGAGCCCCGCCGATCCGGCCTTCACGCCCGTCTGCAGGTCCCGGATCAGCTCGGTGGCCTGCTGCACTTTCGCATCGGCCTCGCGCTTCACCTCCGCCTGGGCGGGGGTCAGCCCGACGGGCGGCGCGGGAGTCTCGGGAGTCGCCGGCGGCGGGGTCGCATCCGGCGTCTCCGGCTCGGCGGAGGTCTCGGGGACCGCCGGCGGTCTCTGCTTCCGCTGCATCAGGTGGTTCGCCGGCAGGAGCCCGCAGGTCAGCACGAAGAGCACGAGGCTGAGCAGGCCCAGCAGGCGGGCGGTGCGGAGGGCGCCCCGGTAGGGACGCCAGCGCGGCAGCACCATCCCCATCCCGATCACGGCCAGCACCGGCAGGATGTGGAGGAACGTCGTCAGTTTGCCGACCGGCATCGCCATCCCGAACGCCCGGCCCGTGGGCACGACGAACTGGTCGGACCACGCGAAGGCGGCGACCAGCTCGTTGAGCGCCCACCACGGCAGGAAGAGAAAGACCCAACCGAGGAAGACGAGCCGGCAGAGCGCGCGGGAGGCCGAGAAGCCCTCCTTGGCCTGCGGCGCCGGGATGAGCGTGGCGGTCTTCGTGGCGCCCTTCCTGCCGGACGGCGGCGCCGGCGCCTTCGCCAGCGGCGACCACTTCACACGCGGGTAGAGCCAGAGCAGGTAGAGCACCCCGAGGCCCGCGATCGCCACCGCCGCGGCCGCAGCGATCCACAGGAACGGCAGCCGCGACACCGACTGCTGCTCGCACCACTGGAAGGCCTCGACCATCGCCGGGGCCTTCGCGAAATCGGCCTGGGCCTGCTTGAAGAGGTCTTGCACGGCCTGAGAGAGCGCCTCGAACTGCATGCCCATCGCCGTCCCCAGCCCGGCGCCGGCGAGGAGCCAGAAGGCGAGCTGCCCGACATGGGCCCAGCGGACGCGGAAGGGCGCGAAGAGCGCCGTGAGCACGCCGAGGAAGGGGAGAAAGACCATGATCCCCCAGAGGGCCAGGTCCGCCCCCCACGCCGGAAGAGCCGGGGTGAAGGGGTTCGGCTGGATTCCCCGGACGGCGTGGACGTAGGCGCCGTACAGCGGCAGCACGCAGACAAGCAGCGAGGCCGCGGCCAGGACCATGAGGATCAGGACCGACGCCTTCTTGCGGGGCTTTTCCGGCGCCTGTTTTTCGGGGGGGCGCGGGGCCGCGACCGGCTTGGCCGGCGCGGCGGGAGCCGTCGGCGTCACGGGAGCCCATTCCTCGTCGGGCTCCTCGCCCGCCTCGGCCTGCTGGTCAAGAACTTCCGCGGCAGGGCGGGGACCGGATGCGCCGGACGCTTTGGCGTTGTCACCCGACGGCGCGGGCGCCTCGTCGGCGACCGGCTCTTCGGGAACCGGCTCCGGGTCGGGCGCGACGACCTTGGAGTCGTCGGCCACGCCCTCCATCTGCGTCACCGGTTCCTCCGCCGGCTCCGGGGCTGGCTCCTGTTCGGGCTCGGTCGTCGCCTCGCCCTCCTCGGACGCGGGCGACGCCTCGGGCCCGCTTTCCGGAGCCTCGCCCGGAGCCGGGGTCCCGCCCCCGTCGGCCGCAGGCGATTCCGTGATCCGCTTGACGATCGCGTCGACGGCAGCGCCCTCGCCGCCGTCGGTCCCGGCCCCGGCCGGGGATTCCGGCTCCTCGGACCCCTCGCTTTCCGCCTCCCACGCCGTATCGCTCGAGGCGGCCGGTGTCTCGGTCAGGAGGTCCTTGACCTCCGGCACGTCCAGCGCGGGCTTCCAGGCGCCCATCCCCTTGCGCCAGACGAGGGTGTCCGGGGTCAGCTTGCCGTCGGCCTGGAGGCCGGGGAGCTCCTTCTCGGAAAAGGGGCCGAGGCGGTCGCCGCCATGGGCGATGTACCAGCACGTCGCGGACTCGGCGGAGGCCGGCTTGGCCTTTGCCGGCTCCGGCTTCGAAGCGGCCGGGGCTTCGGGGCTCTTCGCCGGGCCGGCGTCGGACGGGGCCGGGGTCGCGGCCTGCCGCGCGGCCAGGAGCGCGGCCATCTCGGAGACATCCCGGGCCGGCTTCCACTCGGACATCCCCTTGCGCCAGACGAAGGTGTCGAGCTCGATCCGCCCTTCGCGGGCGAGCGACTCGAGACGGTCGTACGCAAGGGGGCCGAGCTTGGTGCCCCCCTCCGCGACGAACCATCCGGTGGAGACCGGCGAGGCGGAGTCCGAGGATGCCCCCGGGGCCGCCGCCCCGGCCGTCGCCGCCGCTGACGCGCCCAGCAGGGCCTGCATCTCGGGGACCTCGCGGGCCGGCTGCCAGGCGCCCAGCCCCTTGCGCCAGACGAGCGTCTCGGGCTCGAGTTTGCCTTCCTTGACCAAGTCCTGCAGTTGGTCGTCCGGGAGGGGGCCGATGCGATTGCCTTGGACGGCGAGGTACCAGCGGTTTTCAGCCATGGAGTCTCCAGGCAGGGGGAGGCATCCGAGACGAAAGCCTACCCAAGGGGTGCCTCCCGGTCAACCCTTCTCTTGAGCAAACCCGTGGCGCGTCTCCGCCCCTTTCCGCTATAATTACGGCATGCGCATCGCGTTCGTATCCCCGACCTCGTCGGGGCTCTTCGCGGAGACGCTGGACTATACGGGAGGGGCGGAGGTTCAGCAGTACCTCCTGGCGCAGGCGCTCGCGCGGCGCGGGATCGAGCCGGTCTTCGTCGTTGCCGCGCGCCCCGGTCTGCGCGTCAGCCCCATCCGCTATCGCTCCGTCGACTACCCGCTTTCCGCCCGCGGGCTGCTCGAGCGGGGGGCCAGGACGCAGGCCCTCTGGGAGACCCTGGCCCGGACCGACGCGGACGTCTATGTCCAGCAGGGGGCGGGAGCGATCACGCTGGAGACGGCCCTCTTCGCCCGTGCGACGGGGAGGGCGTTCGTCTACGTCATGGCCAGTGACGACGACTGGTCGGGCGCGCTCTACGGCAACTCCCTCCGTCGCGTGCTCTTCCGCTTGGGCGTCCGCTGGGCCGGCGCGGTCGTGACCCAAACCGAGCGTCAGCGCGAACAGGTGCTCCGCCGGTGGGGCCGCTCCACCCGGGTCCTCCGCGGCGGCGTCCGCGCCCTCCCCCGACCCCCCGACGGGGAACGCGAACGGGCCCTCCTGTGGGTCGGAGCCATCCGCTGGCACAAGCGGCCGGATCGGCTGCTCGATCTGGCCGGACGAATGCCGGACGTTTCCGTCTGGGTGGTCGGAGGCCCCTGGGTCGGAGACGGCGGGCGGGATGCCCAGGCGCTCGCGTCCTTCCGGTCGCGTGCCGACGCCCTCCCCAACGTCCGTTGGTTCGGCCTGCTCCCGAACGAAGACGTCCTCGACCTCTATCGCCGCG
>CAYUME010000116.1:0-10322 GCA_964445475.1 uncultured Planctomycetia bacterium | reverse complement strand
GGTGTTCGGGAGCGGGACTGACGGCACGATCGTCCACTGGCCCGATGCCGACCAGCCCGCTCTCCTGCAGGGGGGGAGACCTCCGACGAGGACGGGGAGCGCGCCGCCCGGGAGAGGGCCTGCATCCAGCGCCTTGGCGACGACCTCCGGACCGATGCCCCCGGGATCCCCGACGGTGATGGCGACGCGTGCGCGACGGGTTTCGCGGGCAGGGACGGCGCGTGCGTTACGGGGGATGCGGAGGCGTCCCATGGGGAGGCTTCACGGGAAAGGTATACCCGACGACCCACGGCAGGTGGGGCGGGCCGCGGCGTAGGCCTCCGCACCCCGTCCGCGAGCAGCCGTCACTTCTCTTCCACGATGTCGGCGTTCGCGTGCACGCTCTGGACGTCGTCGTGCTCCTCGAGGTCGGCCAGCAGGGCGATGATCTTCTTCGCGACGTCGCCGCTGGCGGTTGTGTAGTTCTTGGGGATCTTGGTGATCTCCGCCGATGTCGACTGGATCTTGGCGGCGGCGAGGGCGGCCTTGATCTTCTCGAAATCCTTGGGGTCGCAGGTGACTTCGAACGCATCGCCGGCACGCTCGAGGTTGTCGGCCCCCGCATCCAGGACGATGCCCATGAGCGCGTCCTCGGTTTGTCCGGCAGCGGGGATGGCGAAGAGCCCCTTTCTCTCGAAGATCCAGCTGACGGAATTGCTGGCGCCGAGGGAGCCGCCGTGGGACTCGAAGATCTTCCGCATCTCGGAGGTGGTGCGGTTCTTGTTGTCGGTGAGCGCGTCGACCATGACCGCGACGCCCCCGGCCGCGTATCCTTCGTAGAGCGTCTCCTCGTAGATCACGCCGGGGAGCTCGCCCGTGCCTTTCTTGATGGCCTTTTCGACGGTATCCTTCGGCATGTTGCACGCGCGCGCCTGCTCGATCGCGTAGGCCAGCTTGAGATTGGACTTCGGGTCCGAACCGCCGTTGCGGGCCGCGCTCATCAGGAGCTTGGAGACCTTGGAGAAGGCCGCGCCCTTCTTGGCGTCAGCGGCGCCCTTCTTGTGCTTGATTGTCGCCCAGTGGGAATGTCCGGACATGACATTGCAATCCTAAACGGGGGTGCAGGCGGCCGCAGGAGGGGCGACCGCTCAGGCCACGCGTTCCGCCGGGATGGGGTGAGCGCTGGCGTAACGTTTCTCCCAGGCCGACACGATCTTCTTCAGGTCGGAGTCCCCCTCGGACGACGCATCGGCGGCCTGGAGGGGGACGGCCTGAAGGGGACCGGTCGGGGGCGGCAGCTCGCTGACCCGGACGGCGGGAGGGGACTGGACCGGATGACGCGTGACGGCCCCGGGGCGCGGCGCGGGCGCCGCCTGTTCTTTGTAGACGGTGTCGAGGGCCGCCAGGACCTTCTCCTCGTCCGCCCGGAACACTTTCACCTTGAGGCCGGTCATCTTGCGGATGTCGATCACCGCCGCCCGGTTCATCACGTTTGCCTTGGCGACGATGAGGATGTTCTGCACGCGGTCGATCGGCACGCATTCGTGCTTGCGGGCGATCCCCTCGGGTATGAAGGGGGGGGTGTGGGGACGGAGCTCGATCTTGTCCAAGTCGAGGAGGGGGATCTCTGCGTCCATGGCCAGGAAGGAGGCCAGCTCCTTGCGGCGGACCGGATTGGACTGGATCAGCAGCTTTCCGAGGAAGGTGTTGACTTGTCCGGATGCCTTCAGGGACTCGGAGGCCTCCTCGTGCGTGATGATGCCTTCCTCGATCAGGAGATCACCGAGGCGTTCGATATCATCTTCGCCGGCCATGGGATGGCCCCCGGACCCCGGATAGTCCTGATGATCGCGACGTGGCGGATTATACGGTGCCGGGACGGGACTGCAAGGAAAAACAGGGCTGCCCGGAATGGCCTGCACAAGGACTTGTCATTTCATCGGGTCAATGCTTGACTTGAGTCGGATTGCTCTGATAGAATCAATATATTCTTGATGCTTGGTGACACCTGGAGGCGCGCATGTCGGATCTCAATATCCAGGTCCAGGACTGCAAGGAAGTCGCGCAGGGTGCCGTGGTCGTGCTGAACGGCTCGATCGACGCGAAGACCGTGATGAGCTTCCAGAACCAGCTCAACGCCGTCAAGAACCGCGGCGTGAGCCGGTTTATTCTCGACATGGAGCAGGTGAAGTATGTCAACAGCACCGGTCTGGGCTATCTGATCAACCTGGCGGATTCCGTGCAGCCGCAGGGGGGCGGGATCACGCTCGTCAAGGTCCAGCCCAAGGTCAAGGTCGTCTTCGACATGCTGGGCCTGAATGCCTTCTTCCGGATCTTCAACAGCCGGAAAGAGGCGATCGACTTCTTCCCGGCGGGCGGCGCGGCGCCCGAGCCGGAGCCCGCTCCCGCTCCTGCTCCGAAACCGGTCCCCGCTCCGCGCGCTCAGCCTCCGGCCGCCGTCGTCTCGAAGCCGCACAGCCAGGCGTCGATGCCGCAGGTGGATGCCGCGGGCGGGACGGCCCTGACCTGCGGTCTGTGCAAGGCGACCTTGACCGTGGGCAACGCCGGGGCCTACCGATGCCCGCGCTGCGCCTCCCAGTTCAACTACCACGGGGACGGGAAGGCCACCTTCGCCCCGCGTCGCGCGCCGATCCCGGTGGAGCTGCAGCTCAATTCCGCCACGGAGTGCCGGGACGGCCTGGCCCAGTTCGTGGCGATCCTGAGCCGCCGCGCGGGATTCACGGACGACATGATCCAGTGCGTCAGCGAGGCGGTGGTCGACTCGATCGATCACGTCGTCGAAAGCGCCTATGGCGGGGATGCGAGCGCCGTCTATCATGTCCTCCTTCTCTCCTCCGATTCGCAGCTGGAGATACGGCTCTCCGATTACGGGAAGCCGCTTCGCCTGGGATCGAGCAACGCGCGCGGCCAGGAGCTCTTCTCGCTTGCGAGGCAGGTCATGGACTCGTTCGACCTGCGCCCGCATCCGAAGGGGGGCAACCTGATCACGATGACCAAGAAGGCCAGCCGGTAGCGGAGTGGCGGGATCAGTCCTAACCGAATGCCAGGCCCGGCGCAGTAGGTGCGGCGTCAGGCGCTATCAGGCGGACGACCCATGTGCACGCTGGCCTTTGCCGGGCTCTCCATGCAGGAGATGCTGATCATCCTGCTGATCGTGCTCGTCCTGTTCGGGGCCTCCAAGATCCCGCAGATGATGAAGGGGTTCGGACAGGGGATCAAGGAGTTCAAGAAAGGCATGAAGGAGGACGACGACGAGTCGAAGAAGGCGGCGGCGAAGTCCGGGGGGGCGGCGGACGAGAAGGGGGGGAACGGAACCGGTCCTGCCTGACGCATGCCGGGGCGCTTCGCCGCGCCGGCGCGAATCACACCGAGGTTTACGTCTGTCTATTCCTCTTCTTCCGACGCCACTCGCGGAAATAGTGCGGGTGGGAGGCCCTCCAGCGGCGAAGGTACTCGTACTGCCGCTCGGTCTTCCAGTAGTCCGAGTGGCGCGCCTTCCACTGCACCATATACTGCTTCATGTAGGCACGGCGTCGCAGACGGAAGCAGTCGGCGGAACCGCAATAGACCTGACGGTGGGCGCGGGGTGTGAATCGCTTGCCGCAGTGGCGGCAGGTGCGGCGTCCCTTTCGCTTTCGGGTCGGAGGCATCGAGAGTCCTATGCGATCGCGTTTGCTCCGGAGGCCCTGCGACAGTGCCGCGTGCTCCTTGTATAGAGGGAACGCGGGCCGTCGTCAAGGAATATTTGAACCCCGACGCCGGGCCTCTGCGTTCGAACGGGGCGTATCGCAGGCCTGTTCCCGTCATCTCCTGCTGCCGGACGGGTGCCGTCTGGTGGTGGCGGTCTCCGGCGGGCCTGATTCGATGGCCCTGCTTCACGCCTTGGTCTCGCTGGCCGGCGATCCGCCGCGAGTCCGGCTGACCGTCGCGCACCTCGACCACGGGGTGCGCGGCAGCCGGGGGACCGCGGACGCCGACTTCGTGGCGCGCGAGGCGGCGCGCCTGGGCCTCCCGCTGATCCGCAGACGGGCGCGCATCGCCCGGCGACCCCGCGGATCGTGGGAGGCTGCCGCGCGGGAAGCGCGTTACGCTTTTCTCCTTCGTGCCGCCGCCCGGTCGCGGTCGGATCGCGTGGCGACGGGCCATACGGCCGACGACCAGGCGGAGACCGTCCTCCATCGGCTGTGCCGGGGGTGCGGCCTCCGCGGCGCCGCGGCCATGGCCCCCGATCGCCGACTCGCGCGCGGTTCGTCCGTCCGGCTCGTTCGTCCCCTGCTCGGGATGACCCGCGCGGACGTCCTCGCGTATCTGCGCGAAAGACGGATCTCCTTCCGACGCGACGAGACGAACCGGAGAATGCGCTGGACGAGGAACCGCATCCGGCTGCGGGTCCTGCCGGTCCTCGCCCGGGAAGTCCACCCCGGCGCCGCCGCGGCGATGGCCCGTTTCGCGGGCGTGGCGGGATCCGTTGCACGGATGCTGGAGTCGATGGCGGACGGCCTCGAGCGGAAGGGGGTCGCGTTGAAGACGGCTGACGGGTTCTCGGTGCGCGCCCGTCCCCTCGCGCGAGCGCCTGAGCCGGTTCGTTCGGAACTCTGGTTGCGTCTCCTGGGCCGTCTCGACGGGAGGACGGCCCCGACCTGCGCGGAGGTCGACCGGATCGAGTCGGTTCTGGCGGGGGATCGTGCCGCCGACTCGCTGCGGGGGGGGCGGATCCTGGTGCGGAGCGCGCCGGGGGGCCTTCGCCTTCTCGTGCGAAAGGTCCCTTGACTCGCGGTCGGGAGCCTGCTAGTTTTCACCGCTCGGATGCAATCGGGTGCCCCCGGAACGGGGTGTAGCGCAGCCTGGCTAGCGCGCTTCGTTCGGGACGAAGAGGTCGTGGGTTCAAATCCCACCACCCCGACCCGGGGCCACCGGAGCGATGCGCGAGCCGTGCCCCGGAAGCCGGTAATCCAGGCCGGAAGTCGACTGGGTTCCCGGCTTCCGTCGTTTCGGATGCACGTCCTGCCTGACGAGCCGGCACCATGACCAAGTCCGGGATCCTGGCCGGCCTCCTCCTTCCTGTGGTCGTCTTGGCCTCCTGCACATCGTACGAAGAGACGACCTACCCCACCCTGGAGCGATCCCACCGCTCGATCCAGCGCGGACGGATCGGCGAGGGGCTGGACGGATATGCCGCGGCGGTTACGGATCTTCTCCGCTACGCCCAGGACGAGCGCCCGGCCTGGATCCGTCCCTTCCTGCTCTTCACCCTGCAGCGGCCCGGTCTCTGGACGCGCCTGGAGGCCCATATCCTGGAGGGCTCGCCCGATTCCGGGGCGTTGGAGTCGTTCCTGGCGTTCCAGGGGGCCCCGGACGCGCTCCTGGAGGCCGCGTGCGCCGCCTTGAGGTCGTCCCGTTTCTGCGAGCAGCCCGGCCGGTGGAGCCGGATGCCCCCCTGGGCTCTCCCGGAGATGCTTCGCCTCACGTCGGACGTGCTCTTTCGTCGCGCGCAGTCTCCGGATCCGGTCATGGCGGACATGGGCGACGTCACCGCCCCGCTGGCGGAGCGGCTGGGGCGTCTTTCCCTGACCCACGCAGCCTGCCAGTTCTCGATCCGCGCGTGGGAGATGGCGGTAGACCAGAAGACGTGGGAGCGCGACTATCGGCTCGCCTTTCACTCCGTCGCACGTCGTCTGGCCGAGTTGAACCGGACGATCGCGGACGACGCAAAGGACGCGGCGGCCCGCGACCGGTGGCTCGACAGGGGGCGCCGGTGGGATGAGACGGCCTCCCGCGCGCAGGAGAACGCTCCCCTTGCGGATCTGGACATGAAGGCGGACGTCGATTTCGTGCGGGCCAGCGTCCAGGACCACTACGAGGACGGTCTGAAGGCCTTCGGCGCGGCGGTGGAGGAGTACTCGGGACGGGGCACGGTGGAGCTGGCGGAGGAGAAATACCGCAGATGCCTGGAGCATCTGCTGACGGCCCGGGAGCTCAAGGAGGAAAGGACGAAGGAGGAGTCGATCAGGCTCTCCTTTGTCGCGAGGGCCGCGCTCGGGATCCAGAGACTGCTCGTGCCGCCGTAAAAAAAAACGGCCCCGCGGCGCGAGGCCGCGGGGCCGTTCGAGCGAGCGTCACGCCCTACTGGCCGAACTGGGCCCAGTCCACTCCCTTGCCGGGCGAGGGGCCGTCGGCGCTCCAGTCCGCGAGACCGGTGCTGTTGGCGATGTCCTTCTGGAAGACCACGCCGTCTTCACGCACGCAGAACGTCAGCGTCCCGTCCGTGTTGTAGGCGGACGGATAGGCCGTGAAACCGAACCGGGCGACGTTGCCCGCCACCTTGGCGGTGATCGGGGCCGGCAGCAGGTTGGTGCCGGAGGTCGTCACCTTGTAGGCGGCACCCGTATGGTCCGTCGTGACCGCCTTGAACAGGTAGCCCTGCTTGGCCGCGATCTTGCGGGTCGCGTCGTACGGGGAGACGTCCCCGACTTTCAGGGCGCCGCCCGCCGAGCTGACATCGGCGTCGGCGAAGGCCTGGTCGATCATGCTGACCTTGTTCGCAGCCGCGTCCTGCGCGTAGTGGAAGGCCGCACAGTCGAGGACCCAGTAGTCGCCCGACCCGTTCTTGTCCATGTCCTGGCTCCGCCAGACCGACTCCTGGGTCACCAGGGACTTGAGGGCGGCGCCGGCGTTGCTGTGATTGGCCGACATCTTCGACCGGAGCAGGCTCGGGATCGCGATCGCGGCGATGATGGCGATGATGGCGACGACGATCATGAGCTCGATCAGCGTAAAACCTTTGTTCGAACGCTTCATCGTGTGATCCTCCTTGAACAAGAAATGAGACCTCGCCGGCTCGACACCCGGGTTTTGGATATGGATCTGTTTACACTCACCTCCTTTCAGCGACTGGGTGTCGCTGTGTGTATTAAGCAAACCGGATGCCATTCTTCACGCATGTTGTCGTTGCAAGCACTAGGATATCAATGGGATGCGATGACGTGATTATTGCGCCGGAGCTTCATGGGGTCTATTTCGCAATTATCGAGATCAATAATTGTCAATGTGACAATTTTCGTCAATTGAATCGAGATCGGCGCTGATTTTGATGGAAGAGGGAGTGTCACTCGTCTTATTCTGACTCTCCATTGCTATTGCGTGACGAGGCTACGACTACCGGTTCTAATGGCGTGTTGAACAGGAAGGCCACCATGACTAATAATGCGGAAAGGCTGGATGTGCTGGCCATCGGGGCCCACCCGGACGATGTCGAGCTCTTTATGGCCGGCACCTTGAGGCTTCTGGTGAAGGCCGGCCGGCGCGTCGGGGTGCTTGACCTGACCCGGGGTGAGCGCGGGACGAGGGGGAGCGCGTCGATTCGACATCGGGAGGCATCGGAAGCCGCGAAACGGATCGGTCTGGCCTGGCGGGGCACCGCGGGGCTTCCGGATGGACGATTGATCCCGTCTCCGGCGTTCCGTGAGCGAGTCGCCCGAATCGTCCGGCGGCTGCGCCCGGACGTGGTGTTGGGGATCGCCACGGACCGTCGTCATCCCGACCATTCCGCCGCGGAAACGTTGGCGCATGACGCCTGTTTTGTGGCCGGACTGAGACGGTCGGGAGGACCGGCCCCGCACCGGCCGCGAAAGTTTCTGCTGGCCACCGGATTCCGCACCGCACCGCCCAACCTGGTCGTGGACGTCACGTCCGTTTTCCGGGAGAAGCGGGAGGCCGTCCGCTGTTACCGTTCCCAGTTCGAGCCCAGCGGCTGGCGCATCCTGGACTGGATCGAAGCGCGGGCCCGGAGCGTCGGGATGCGGGTCCGCGTGCAGATGGGGGAGGGGTTCATCCAGCGGGAGCCCTTCCTCATCGAGGACCCGACGCGCCTGGCGGGAACCAGCTTCTAGCGCGGAGACGCCTCTTTTCCCGAGTCGCGGGATCCCATGGACGACGTCACGATCCTCATCGTCAATTGGAACACGCGGGACCGGTTGCGCCGCTGCCTGGGCGCCCTGGCCGCGCTTCCCGACCGCGTCCCCCGCGACGTGATGGTCGTCGACAACGGCTCGACCGACGGCAGCGCGGAGATGGTGGCCGCGGAGCATCCGTCGGTCCGGTTGATCCGGAACGCCCGGAACGAGGGGTTTGCCCGGGCGGTCAACCGGGGAATCGGGGAGAGCGTCTCCCCGTTCATCCTGCTGCTCAACAGCGATGCGGAGCTTCGAGGCGGGGCCCTGGACGTCCTGGTCGACACGCTGCGCGCGACTCCCGAGGCGGCTGCCGCCGGAGCCCAGCTGTACAAACCCGACGGGCGGCGCCAGCACGCCTTCGACGTCTTTCCCTCCCTGCTCACCGAGGTGGTGAACAAGGGGCTCCTGCGACGGCTCCGTCCCGATCGGTTTCCCAGCCGCCTCCAGCCGCGTGAGGATGCCTTCGAGGTGGACTCCCTGATCGGCGCGTGCATGCTGCTGAGGCGTGAGGCCGTCGATTCGGTGGGGCTTCTGGACGAGCGGTTCTTCGTGTTTTACGAGGAAACGGACTGGTGTTTGCGCGCACGGCGCGACGGATGGCGGATCGTCCTGGTTCCCCGTGCGGGCGCGGAGCATGCTCAGGGCGAGACCAAGGCGCACCATCCCGGACGGGCGCGCGTGGAGTACTGGCGCTCCAAGTACGCCTATTTCGACAAGCACCGGGGGCGGGGCGTCCGTCGCGTGTTGCAGGCCCTCTCCTGCTTCCGATTGACCGTCCAGGCGCTGCTGCAGGGGGTCGCCTGCGCGGCCACGCTGGGGCTTTCTCCTTCCCTTCGACGGAAGCTCGCCGCGGATGCCTGGCTCTGGGCCTGGCATGTCGCGGGGACGCCGGCCGGATTCGGATTCTCCCCGTCGGAGCCGGTGCCGGGATATGTTCGCACGCGAGAGCCGGACGGCGACACGTGGATGCCGGCCGACAAGGCGTTGGCAACACGCGGCACGCCGCTCTACCGGCTGCGGACCTTCCTGGACACGGACGCCTCCCGGCGCGTCAAGGAGGGCCGAACCAAGATCCACTACCGGGTGACGCTGGCGGAGGAGGGGAGGCACCGGGAGTGGATCGTGAAGGTCTACAAGCCCGGCGGGATGGCGGACCGCATGAAGGCGGCGTGCCGGGGGACCCGGGCGATGCGGGAACTGACCCGGATGGTTACGGCCGCGCGACGGGGCGTCCCGGTTCCGCTTCCGACCCTGGTCTCGGAATGGAAGGACGGGCGCAGCGCGCTGACCTTCGAGCCGCTCGACGGATGGGGGCTGCTCGATGTCTGGCTGAGGAGCGCGGACGGGCCGCCCGCCTTCGGACGGGTCCGACACGAGACGATGCGGCGCCTGGGGCTTTTTGCGCGACAGGTCTATGACGCGGGCGTCGACCAGGACGACTTCAACCCGACCAACCTGTTTGTCCGGTTCGAACCGGGAACGGGAGTCCGGTTTCTGCTCGTGGATTTCGAGCGGGTGCGGATCGTCCCGTCCGTTTCCCTCGCGCGACGACTCCGGACCCTGGCGAAGATGGGGCGCGTGCGGGCCTGGGCCTCGCGCGCGGACCGGGTTCGCTTTTTGCGCGCGATGCTCCCGGCCCGTACGACGCGGGACGCCCTGCGGTCGTTCCTGCGTGATCTCGGGATGGAATGGGCGCGGGTCCAGGAGCGGGATCGGTCGCGGCGGTGACGGCGACGCGGGGGGGTGGGGGGGCGGGAGCGGGCGAGGGGAATCGAACCCCCAACATCGAGCTTGGAAAGCTCGAGTTCTACCATTGAACTACGCCCGCGCGAATCCCCGACGCGACCGCGGGCTGCGCGATCGCGTCGGGGCGGTGGGCAGGGAGGGATTCGAACCCCCGAAGGCAGAGCCACCAGATTTACAGTCTGGCCCCTTTGACCGCTTGGGTACCCGCCCGACGGGAGGGCGGCGGTGCCGCCCTTTCGTCGGGCTTCACGCGACGCGAGCGCTCCGCGCACGGCGCGTGGAGCTGGCGGCGGGATTCGAACCCGCGACCCCCTGTTTACAAAACAGGAGCTCTGCCGCTGAGCTACACCAGCCTGTTCCCGACTGACATCGATAGTGCATTGTAACAAGGGGCCGGAGCCGGTCAAGGGCATTTTGGCGGGCCGTCCTCGCCTAATTTGTCATTTTTTAGTTGATTCCTGACGAAGAAGGGCTAAAATTCGACGTTTTCCTCGATCCCGGCTGCACTCACCCATGCTAAACGGTGATGGGGACCGAGACACGCTGGCGTAGCTCAGCCTGTAGAGCACGTCCTAGGTAAGGACGAGGTCACGGGTACAAGTCCCGTCGCCAGATCGCGAACGC
>CAYUME010000115.1:954-10337 GCA_964445475.1 uncultured Planctomycetia bacterium | reverse complement strand
TTCAAGAGCCTCTTCGACGGCAAGACGCTGGCCGGATGGAACGCCGCCGACATGAGCTACTGGTCGGTCGAGGACGGCGCCATCACCGGCACGATCTCGAAGGAGCACCCGCTCCCGTACAACCTCTACCTCATCTGGCAGGGCGGCGAGCTGGCCGATTTCGAGCTGAAGCTCAAGTCCCGCATCACCGGCAGCCGGAACACGAACAGCGGCTTCCAGTTCCGGAGCCGGGAGCTGCCCAACCACGACGTGGCCGGCTACCAGATGGACAACCAGCAGGGCTCGTCGTTCCGGGTCCGGCTGTACGACGAGCACGGCCGTCACGACCTGGCGCTCCGGGGCCAGCGCACGACCTTCGACGAGAACGGGAAGGCCGTGAAGGAGAAGATCGACGAGGCGGCCGGCCCCGCCGACTTCAAGTTGGAGGAATGGCACGCGTACCACCTGACCTGCGTCGGCACCCGGCTGACGCTGAAGGTCAACGACAGGCTGATGGCCGAGGTCGTCGACAACGACCCGAAAAACCTGGACCTCCAGGGCATCCTGGGCCTGCAGCTCCACAGCGGCGGGCCGGTCACCGTCCAGTTCAAGGACATCCGCCTCAAGATTCTGAAGGCGGCCGTGCCGCGGCCGCCCGAGCCGGCGGCGAAGCCCCCTTCGAAGCCAACGGAGCCGCCCCCCGCGGGCGGGCTCCGCGACAAGACGCTCGTGGCCTGGGTCGCCCCGGCCAACCTGACCCAGCGCGGCGGCAGCGTGCTGACGATTGACGACCAGGACGGCCGCTTCGACGGGATCGTCTTCGGGGAGCTTTCGCCCGCCCGATGGATGGCCGGCAGCGATTTCTACCGGCGCACCCTCCGGGACCAGTCGCGATGTCCCGCCGAGACCGCCGACCCGGGCACGCTGGTGCAGGTCGCCATCGTCTACGGCGGCCCTCTCGTCACGGTCTACCGCAACGGCAAGGAGGTCGCGCGCCACGAGATCGCGCAGCCGCAGGCGTTCGGCCCGGAGAGCGCGGTGGTGATCGGGCTGCGGCACATCGAGGCGGGGGACCGGGCCTGCTTCGCGGGGGCCGTCGACGACGCGCGCATCTACGACGTCGCGCTGGGCGCCGGGCAGATCGCCGCGCTGAAGCCCAACGTGCCCTCGGACCCCAAGCCCTGGGCGTGGTGGTCGTTCGACGACAAGGAGGCCAAGGAGCGCACCGGGCGGTTCCCGGTCACGCAGCTCGAGGGCGGCGCTTCGGTGGAAGGCGGCCGGCTCGTGCTCGACGGCAAGACCGGGACGATGCTCGCCAGGACCGGGAAGGAAGCCGCCGTGGCGGCCGAGACGCCGGCCCGGCCGCAGAGTCCCCCGGAGAGCTGGCTGACGTTCCACCTCTCGCATCCGGGCCCCGGGAATGCGATGCCCGGCGACCCGAACTGCGCGTTCGCCTGGAAGGGCCGGTATCACCTCCACTACATCTACAACCACAAGGGCTTCTCGTTCGCCCATGTCTCCAGCACGGACCTCGTGCGCTGGACGTGGCACCCGACGGCGCTCACCCGGAAGACGACCGGCCACGGCATGTTCAGCGGCACCGGCTTCATCACCCGGGAAGGCAAGCCGGCGATCATCTACCACGGCGAGGGGTCGGGACGGAACTGGATCGCCCAGGCCCTGGACGACAACCTGGACTCCTGGAGCAAGCCCGAGGCGGTCGTCGCCATGACCGACGACGGGCAGCCGTCCAAGGTCCGCCAGTGGGATCCGGACTGCTGGCTGAACGGCGACACGTACTACGCGCTCACCGGGGGCGGGAACCCGAGCCTGATGAAGTCCGCGGACCTCAAGGCGTGGCGGTTCCTGGGGCCGCTCCTGCACGACGCGTACCCGGCGAGCCTGGGCGTGCCCAAGGGCGAGGACATCTCCTGCGCCAACATGTTCAAGATCGGCCGGAAATGGATGCTGCTCTGCATCAGCCACGGGCTGGGCTGCCGCTACTACCTCGGCGACTTCAAGGACGAGAAGTACCTCCCCGATTTCCACGCGATGATGAGCTGGAACGGCAACCATTTCTTCGCGCCGGAATCCCTGCTGCTTCCGGACGGGCGCCGCGTGATGTGGGCCTGGCTGCTGAACCTGCCCATCGCCCCCAGCGGGGTCCAGTCCCTGCCGCGCGAGCTGGAGCTCCCGGAGGACGGCGTCCTCCGGATCCGGCCCCTGCGGGAGCTCGAGACGCTCCGCCAGGACCCGAAGCAGGAGGACGGGATCACGCTCAAGGGCGACTCCACGCGCCGGGTCGAGGGGGTCACCGGCGAGGCCCTGGAGCTGTCCGTGTCCTTCAAGGCTCCCGCGGCCAGGGAGTTCGGCCTGGATGTCCTGTGCGACGACAACGGCGAAAACGGCCTGAGGATCGCCTGCGTGGCGGAGAGCAAAACCGTGCGGGTGGGAAAGGTCAACGCCCCCTTCGCGCTCAAGGAAGGCGAAGACCTCACCCTGCGGGTCTTCGTCGACAAGAACCTCGTCGAGGTCTTCGCCAACGACCGCCAGGCCGCCGTCGCGGCCGTCAAGGTCGCCCCCGGGAATACCGGCGTCAGCCTGTTCAGCAAAGGCGGGGATGTCCTGGTGAAGAGCGTCCGGAGCTGGAAGATGAAGTCCATCTACACGGGACCGTGATCCACGACTCACTTGGGAATATCGTCCTCGATCAACACAAGGGAACGCGTCATGAACACGCCGAGGGTCCGTGCCGTCGTTCTCGCAGCGGCCGCCCTGGCCTTTGCCGCCCACCCGCTCCCGGCCCGCGAGGCCGCCCCGGGCGCGCCCCCGAAGCCGGCGGGCAAGGGCCCGGTGAAGGTCTTCCTGCTTGCCGGCCAGTCGAACATGGAAGGCCAGGGCGTGGTCTCCATGGACGACCCCAAGAACTACAACGGCGGCAAGGGCAACCTGGTCTGGTCGATGAAGAGCTCCCCGAGCGCGCCGCTGATGAAGCACCTCAAGAACGGGAAGGGGGAATGGACGGTGCGGGACGACGTCCAGATCTCGTTCAAGGTCGGGGACACGGTGCGCAAGGGCGGGCTGACGGTGGGCTACACCGGATACGGCGGGAGCAGCCACATCGGGCCGGAGCTGCAGTTCGGCCACGTCCTGGGCGACTTCTTCGACGAGCCGGTGCTGCTGATCAAGACCGCGTGGGGCGGCAAGAGCCTGTACGTGGACTTCCGGCCGCCGAGCTCGGGGGGGGCGGTGGGGCCGTATTACACGAAAATGATCGAGGAAGCCCGCGCGGCTCTGGCCGAACTGAAGGGCCAGCCATACGAGCTCGCCGGCTTCGTCTGGCAGCAGGGCTGGAACGACATGTGCGACGCCAAGGCGATCCCGGAATACGAGCAGAACCTGGTGAACCTGGTCAAGGATCTGCGCGCCGAGCTCAAGACGCCCAACCTGCCGGTGGTGATCGGCGAGCTGGGCAACGGGGGCGCCAAGGCGGAAGGGGGGATGCTGGCCTTCCGGAAGGCCCAGGAAGCCGGCGCCCGACGGATCGACCGCGCCCTCTTCATCCTGACCCAGGACTTCGCGCGCCCGGCCGAGGAGTCGCCCAATCCCGGGCACGGCCACCACTGGTTCGGCAACGCGGAGAGCTACTTCCTGATCGGCAACGCCCTGGGCGACGGGATGAAGAAGCTGCTGAAGGGACCCTCGGGCACATAACGCTCGCTTTGCACATACGCCGCGGCCCGGAGACGCCGCGCCGTCTGCTGCCGGTGCAGTCGTTTTTCGCTTTCCGTGAAGGAGCGGCAGCAACGCCGCGCCAAGGAGGGTTGCCGTGAGAACGCACGGGTTCGTGTCGAGTCTGGCGGCCAGCGTCGCCCTGACCCTGACGGTGCCGGCGTCCGCAGAGCCGGCCCCGAAGCTGAAGGGTCCCGTCAAGGTCTTCATCCTCGCCGGCCAGTCGAACATGGAGGGACAGGGGATCGTCGCCGGGGAGAAGCCCGGCACGCTGGAGACCCTCCTCAAGGACCCCGCCACCGCGCCGCGCTTCAAGCACCTGGCCGACGCGAGCGGAAAATGGCTCGTGCGCGACGACGTCTGGATCTGGTACCTGGGGCGCACGGGCGGTCTCGCGCCCGGCTACAGCCCGAAGGGCAACGCCATCGGTCCCGAGCTGCAGTTCGGGCACCTCGTCGGGAACGCGCTCGAGAGCCAGGTCCTCCTGATCAAGACGGCGTGGGGCGGCAAGAGCCTGGGCAAGGACTTCCGGCCTCCGAGCGCCGGGGGCGAGGTCGGCCCGTTCTACACGCAGATGCTGGCGCACGTGAAGGAGGTGCTGGGCGGCCTGAAGACGCTCTTCCCGGCCTACGACGGCAAGGGGTACGAGATCGCGGGCTTCGGCTGGCACCAGGGGTGGAACGACCGGGTCAACCAGGCCTTCAACGACGAATACGAGAAGAACCTGGCCCACTTCATCCGCGACGTCCGGAAGGACCTGGGCGTCCCGAGCCTGCCCTTCGTCATCGCGGAGACGGGCATGACCGGACCCGAGGAAAAGCACCCCCGGGCGCTCTCGCTCATGAAGGCCCAGGCCGCGGTGGCCGAGTACCCCGAGTTCAAGGGCAACGTCGCCTTCGTCGGGACGCGGGACTTCTGGCGCCCCCAGGAGGCCTCCCCCTCCGGCCAGGGCTACCACTGGAACAGCAACGCGGAGACGTACTTCCTCATCGGCGACGGCATGGGGAAGGCCATGCTGAAGCTGCTCGGGACGAAATGAAGGCGGCCCACAAGGTCCTCCGTGGCCTGCAAGCCCGTTCAGGAAGGAACTCTCATGAAAACGCGCGTCCCGGGTCGGATCCTCCTCGCGGCCACGCTGGCGCTGCCGGCTGCCCCGGTCTCCGCCGCCCCCCAACCCCCCGGCCCCCCCCTCACGCAGGGCGGCCAGCCGGACAAGGGCCACGACTGGACCCTCGGCCCCACCGGCGCCCGCGGCTGGATGTGGGCCTGGCGCGGCCATTCCACGGACGCACGCCAGATCCTCGTCACCAAGGTGGCCGACGGCTCCCCGGCCGACGGCATCCTCCGGAAGGGCGACGTCCTCCTGGGCGTCGACGGGAAGCGCTTCGACGACGACGCCCGCCTCCAGTTCGCCCGCGCCGTCACGGCCGCCGAGACGGAGGCGAAGGGGGGCGCCTTGCGGCTGATCCGCCGGCGCGAGGGCCGGACGGAGAACGTCGAGATGAAGCTGGCCGTCCTGGGCGCCTACAGCGCCACCGCGCCGTACGACTGCCCGAAATCGAAGCGGATCCTCGATCGGGCCTGCCAGGCCATCGCGAAACAGGAGTGGAAGGACAAGCGCGGAAACATCCAGATCTCCATCCCCAACGACCTGAACGCCCTTCTCCTGCTGGCGTCCGGCGAGGAGACGTACCGCCCGCTCGTGGCCGCGTACGCCCGGGCGGTCGCCGACCACCAGCCCGGCGGCCACGTCTCGTGGGGGTACGCCTACCAGACGCTCTTCCTGGCGGAATACGCGCTGGCGACAAAGGACGCGGCGGTCACGGCCGGGCTGAAGCGGCTCGCCCTCGACATCGCCAACGGGCAGAGCGCCGTCGGCACGTGGGGGCACGCCTTCGCGCGTCCCGAGGGGAACCTCAACGGCTACGGCTGCATGAACCAGCCGGGGATCGTCCTCACGCTGGCGATGGCGGTGGCCCGCGAGGCCGGCGTCAAGGACCCGGCCCTCGACCGGGCCATCGAGAAGGGCGCCCGCTTCCTCCGCTGGTACGTCCACAAGGGGGCCGTCCCCTACGGCGACCACGACCCCTGGCCCTGGCACGAGGACAACGGCAAGTGCTCCAGCGCCGCCGTCCTCTTCGACCTCCTCGGCGACCGCGAGGCGGCCGCCTTCTTCTCGCGCATGGCGACCGCGGCCCACGCGGAGCGCGAGAGCGGCCACACCGGCAACTACTTCAACGTCCTCTGGGCGATGCCCGGCGTCTCCCGCAGCGGCCCGGCGGCCGCCGCCGCGTACCTGAAGGAGCAGGCGTGGTACTACGACCTGATGCGCGGCTGGGACGGGCAATGCCGCCACCAGGGCATCCCCGGCGACGAGCGCGAGAGCTACACCGGCTGGGACTGTACCGGCTCCTACCTCCTCGGCTTCGCCCTGCCGCTCCGGAAGACGATCCTGACCGGCCGGAAGCCGTGCGTCGCGACCCCTCTGACGCCCGCGGAGTCGGCCGAGACGATCGCCGCCGGGCGCGACTTCACCTACTGGGACCTGGAGACCTGCTACGACCAACGGGACACGGAGACCCTCTTCGCCGGCCTCGCCTCCTGGTCGCCGGCGGTGCGCAAGCGCTCGGCCAAGTCCCTGGGGCGCCGCGACGGCGACTTTGTCCCGCGGCTGCTCAAGCTGCTCGACGGGACGAGCCGCGACGCCCGGTACGGGGCCTGCGAGGCGCTCGGCTGCCTCGGGCCGAAGGCGGATGCGGCGGCGGACCGCGTGCGCGCGCTGCTGACCGACAAGGACCCCTGGCTCAAGCGCCTCGCGGCCGAGGCCCTCGCCTTGATGGGGCCGGGCCCCCGGACGGCCTCCGTCCCCGACCTGCTGCGCGCGACGGGCCGCCCGGATCCCGCGGACCCGCGCGACCGCGTCCAGGGAACGCTGGCCGAGTCCCTCTTTTCCCCGTCCCCCGGCCGGCGCGAGCCCAGGAGCATCCTGGCGGACTCGATCGAGGGCGTGGACCGGAACCTGCTCTACGCCGCGATCCGGGCCCTGCTGAAGAACGAGGACGGCCGGATCCGCGGGCTGCTGAGCCGCATCTACGCGAAGCTGGAGCCGAAGGACATCGCGGCCCTCCTCCCGGACATCGTGGAGGCGATCCGCACGCCCGCCCCCAGCGGCGAGATGTTCGCCGACGGGATCCGCCTGGCCGGGGTGGACCTGCTCGCCCGGCTGCGGATCCGCGAGGGGATGGAAATGGCCGTGGCGTTGATGGAGCCCGACCGCTGGGGGCAGGGCAACCGCATCCCGCGGTGCGTCGCCGCCCTCGCCCGCTACGGCGGCAACGCCAAGCCCCTCCTCCCCCGGCTGCGGGAGGCCCGGGAGTCGATCGTCAAGAAGGACCGGCAGGAACGCGAAAAGAACGCGAACGCCGTGGCGCTCGAGAAGTGCATCGCGGCGATCGAGGGGGACGCGACGCCGCCGGCGCTGCGGAGCCTGGAGGAGTACCGCCGCGCCCCCGACGCGCCGAAATGAGGGAACCGGTCATTTCGCCGGCGCGTCGAGCGCCTTGAAAGGGAAGGCCTCCGAGACGGCGTGCTGCTCCTTCAGGATCGCAGCGAGCCGCCTCACCACGTCGGGATTCTGTGCGGCCACGTCCGACGTCTCGGCGGGGTCCCGGACGAGGTCGTAGAGCTCGATCGGGGCGTCGGGCTTCTTCTGGAGGCCCTGCCGGACGGCCTTCCAGTCGCCGACGCGGACCGCGACCTGGCCGCCGTAGCCGGGGAACTCGCGGTAGAGGAACGGGCGCGGCGCCTGGTCCTGCCCGAGCAGCGTCGGCAGGAATCCGATGCCGTCGAGCCCCGTCGGCAGGCCGTCCGCCCCGGCCGCCTCGGCCAGCGTCGGCAGCAGGTCCTCGAACCCCACCACGCGGTCCGAGACGCTCCCGGCCTTCACGCGGCCCGGCCATCGGGCGATCAGCGGGACGCGGATGCCGCCCTCGTAGAGCGAGCCCTTCAGCCCCCGCAGGGGTCCGACGCTCCTGAAGAAGTCGTAGTCGACCTCCTCCTTCAGGTGGGTCGTCCCGTTGTCCGAGCTGAAGAGCACGAGGGTGCGGTCGGCCAGTCCGAGCTCGTCGAGGAGGGCCAGGACGTTGCCGACGTAGCGGTCCAGGCGGGAGATCATGGCGGCGTAGGCGGCCCGCGGGGTGAAGTGCGGGGTGTAGCCGCCCTTCGCGGCCGTGAAGGGCGGGTCGTCCCATTTCATCGCCCGGTAGGGCTTCAGCTCCTCGTCCGGCACGTGGAGCGCCACGTGCGGGAGGACCGAGGGGTAATAGAGGAAGAACGGCCGGTCCTTGTGGGCGCGGACGAAGGCGAGGGCCTGCGCGTGGATGCGGTCCGGGGCGTAGTCCTTCCCCTGGAACCGCGCGTAGCTCGCCGGGTCGGCGGGGTCGGCCCCCGCCGGCAGCTTCGCGTGGCCGGGGACGGGCGGCGTGTTGTCGAGGACGATGCGCTCCGTGTCGCTCCACAGGGAGGCCGGGTAGTAGCTGTGGGCGTGGCGCTGGCAGTTGTAACCGAAGAAGCGGTCGAACCCCTGCCGGAGGGGGTCGCCTTCGGTCCCGGGCCCGCCGAGCCCCCATTTGCCGAACGCGCCCGTGGCATAGCCGCGGGCGCGGAGGACCTCGGCGACCGTCACCTCGCCGGGCGGGATCGGGCGCTGCCCCTCCGGCTGGACCTCGCCATTGTCGCGGATGAAGGCGTGGCCGGGGTGCCGGCCCGTCATCAGGACGCACCGCGACGGGGCGCAGACGGCGTTGCCCGAGTAGGCCTGGGTGAACCGCATCCCCTGCGCCGCCAGCCGGTCGAGGTTCGGCGTGCGGATCTTCTCCTGCCCGTAGCACCCCAGCTCCGCCCAGCCGAGGTCGTCGGCGACGACCAGGATGAGGTTGGGGCGCGCGGCCTCCTCCGCGGGGGTTGCGGCACAGGCGGCGAGCACCAGGGACAGCGCGGGCAGGATGCGTCTCATGGCGAAGGCTCCTCTTCCGGCCGGGATCCGCTGGACGGCTTTGGAGAGTAGTGTATATTGGCGGTGGATACCGTTCCACTATCTTGAACGCGCGCCCGGCCGCCCCGGCAGGCGGGGCGGGGGCGCCGCAAACGCACAGCCGATTGTCGCGACCTTGCCGCTCGCTTCGCGACCGTTCTGCGCACCAATCGCCCTGCGCGACCAGGAGCCCGCACCGATGCCCCCCGTCAGCGTCCTGAACGACGTCCTCGGCCCCGTGATGCGCGGCCCCTCGAGCTCGCACACCGCGGGGGCCTGGCGCATCGCGCGCCTGGCCGCCATGCTGGCCGGCGCCCCCCCGGCCCGCGTCCGCGTCACCTTCGATCCGGCCGGCTCCTACGCGCCAACGCGGGAGGCCATGCACCTCGACCTGGCCGTGGCCGCCGCGCTGCTCGGCTGGGAGATGACCGACCCGAGGTACGCCCGGGCCGCCGCCGAGGCCGCGGCCGCCGGGGTGGACCTCTCCTTCGCCGACGCCCCGCTGCCGGGCCACGACCACCCCAACGCCGCCCGCCTCGAGATCGCGACGAGGGCCGGGACCGCCTGCACAGTCTGGGCGCGCTCGATCGGCGGCGGCATGGTGGACGTCTACGGCCTCGGCGACGCCCCCTGCCGGATC
>CAYUME010000115.1:0-944 GCA_964445475.1 uncultured Planctomycetia bacterium | reverse complement strand
GTGGGTCCGGGCGGATCGGCGACGCGCCGGCGACGTCCGCCGCGGCGTCGCGGAGCAGCTGGGCGGCGCGGCGCCCGTCCTGGACGCGGAGCGCGACGGGGACGCCTGCCTGCAGTGGGACAGCCGCCAGCCGGTGCCGGCGGAGGCGCTGCGCGCGATCCGGGCCCGGGAGGGCGTCCTCGACCTCCGGACCGCCGACCCGATCCTGTACGTCCCCTGCGGGCCGGCCGCCTTCGCCTCCGCGCGGGAGATGCTGGCCTTCGCCGGCGGACGGGGATGGGGCCTCGGCCGCACGGCCCGCCATTACGAGTCGCAGCTGCTCGGCCTGCCGGAGGCGGAGCTCGACGCGGAGATGCTCCGCCGGTTCGACGTCATGCGCGCGGCGGTCGCGCTGGGACTCGACGACGCGCGCGCAACGATGCCGCTCTGCGCCCCGTCGGCCGGCCCGCTCCTGCGCTCCGAGAGGGAAGGGCGCCTCCCCATCGGCGGGCTGTACGCCCGCGCGGCGGCGCGCGGCCTGGCCGCGCTGCACGCATGCAACGCGAAGGCGGTCGTCTGCGCGGCGCCGACGGGCGGCTCGTCGGGCGTGATCCCCGGCGTGCTCGTTACGCTGGCGGAGGAGCGCGGCGCGGACCCGGCGCGGATCGCCTCGGCCCTCTGGGCCGCGGGCGCCGTCGGCCTGGTCCTCGCCGTCCGCGGGACCTTCGCCGCCGAGGAGGCCGGGTGCCAGGTGGAAATCGGCGCCGCCTCGGCGATGGCCGCGGCGGCCGTCGTGGACGCCGCGGGAGGGACGGCGGCCGAGGCGGCGGACGCCGCGTCAATCGGGTTCCAGAACACGATCGGGCTCGTCTGCGACCCCGTCGGCGGCGGCTGCGAGATCCCCTGCCACACGCGCACCGCGGCCGGCGTGGCGGGCGCCCTCGTCTGCGCCGACCTGGTCCGGG
>CAYUME010000114.1:0-10364 GCA_964445475.1 uncultured Planctomycetia bacterium | reverse complement strand
GATGCGGAGACGGGGATCGCCTACAAGCTACGCTGGCACGAGCTGGACGGGGCCCACGGGATCGTGGACCTCTTCGACCTGATGCCGAACGCGGAGGTGGGCGACGCCGACTTCGCGGCGCCCGGCGGCGCCGCGGCCGGCGCGAAGACCGAAAAGACGCCCGGGGCGGCGGCCCAGTAGGCCTCCCGTCCCGGCGCGGCAAGCCGTTGCGGGGTCGCGTTTCAGGAGACAGGCCATGAGACCCGTTTCACCGAAGGCCGGGCGCCGCGGCGTGGCGCTCCTCGTCGCCCTCGGCGTCCTCGTCATGCTGGCCCTGCTCGGCTCGGTCTTCGCCACCCTGAGCGGGATCGAGCGGGCGGTGGCGCGCAACTACATCGACCAGGTGCGCGCCCGCCTCCTGGCCGAGTCCGGCATCGAGCACGCCGTCTCCCAGCTCTGGCAGCCGGACAAGATCGACATGTGGCGGGTCGACCGCCCCCTCTCGTGGACCTACTACGGCGGCGACCGCAACGGGGACGGCATCAAGGACCCCGGCGACCTCGACAAGAACGGCGACGGCTTCCCCGACCGCGAGAACGTCCCCATCATCGAGGCGCTCTCCCCCTCCTTCTTCATGGACGAGAACGCCGACGGGCTGCCCGACCAGATCCAGGTGGGCGACCGGACGATCGGCTACAGCGGCAAGGCGGCGGTGGGGACCTACCTGCCCGACGGCAACCTCTACTCGATCCGCGTCCGCGACCTCGGGAGCAAGCTGAACGTCAACAACATCCACCCGAACCTGCAGCGGATGCTGACGAACCTCTTCACGGCGATCAACCTGCCGAACGCGGCGGGCACGGCGGCCGACCTCGTCACCCGCCGGCCGGTCAACGGCTACAGCGACCCCAACCACCTCCGCGCCATCGTGGGGCGGACCACCTACGACCGGATCAAGCCGTACGTGACGACGGTGGGCTGGACGGACCCGCGGGAGGAGCTGGAGCCCCGCCGGATCGCGCGCCCCGTCCCTCTCAACAGCGGCTACCGGCGCCGCGAGCTCTCCATCGGGACGGACGTCTACGCCCGCTGGGAGCTGCGCCCGACGCTGAAGTACGACGCGACCGTCGACGGCCCGACCGTCCACGGCCCGCGCACCCCCGTCAACATCAACGAGGCGCCCATCGAGATCCTCGTGGCGATGATCCAGGACCTGAAGGGCTTCTACGTCTACGAGGACAAGTACACGACGCACACCTACGACTGGTACGGCCTCACCGCGATGTACGACGGCTCGATGCCGAACATGCCGGGCCCCCGCGTGATCCGGAACTCGAAGGTGGGCCACATCAACGGCCGGGTCGGGACGATCTACGAGACGACCCCGATCCCCGCCGGCGCGAAGCCGACGGCCGGCTCGGCGACGATCCCCAACGGCGACGGCGCCTGGGGGATCGCCAACGCGATCCTCGTCGAGCGGGACCGGCCCTTCGTGGCGCCCCCGGGATTCACCTTCTCCGGGGTCTCGCCCCGGACGAAGAACCTCTTCCGCAACTTCCAGCAGTTCAACCAGTTCATCGACAGCCTCGACCCGAGGCTCTTCCGCCCGATCCCCGGCTGGGACCAGCCCCGCTGGGCCCTCCCCCTGCCGCAGGCCCTCGCCGGCCTCATCGGCCGCCCGGCCAACGAGATCCCGATGGTCAAGGACGTCCTCAAGGCCAACTTCAACCCCAACGCCCACTTCAACTCCCTCAACCCGAACGAGCTCCTGGGCGTCTGGATCGACAAGGCGAACCTCACCTACCACACCGTCGAGTTCTCCTTCCACCCGATGGGCTTCTTCGAGATCCAGTCCGCCGGCTGGATCCTCGACCACCGCCGCCGCGTCGTGGCCGAGGAGCTCGTCACCACCGCCGTCAAGCTCTTCGAGAGCTACCGCGACACGACCCAGTGGGACTTCATGCGCGAGTACGCCGTGGACGGCGTCTCCCTCAACCAGGTCTTCAGCTCCGCCGGGGGGAGCCTGCCGACCCCCAACGGCGTCTCGCTCTGCTCCTATCCCGAGTTCCAGTCCCAGAGCTACCTGCGCGACCCGAACCTGAGCCTCGAGGGCTACCTGTCGCTGAACACCGTCAAGTCGCTCAACGGAGGCGGCGCCAGCTTCGCGCTCCGCCTCGACAGCGACAGCTTCAACACCTCCCCCCTGAACGGGGACATCTTCCGGGCCAGCGGCTTCCCCTACATGAAGGACGAGACGACGACCCCCTTCTCCGCCCCGTACGGAAACGGGCCGTGGGCGGACCGCCTCCTCGGCGGGACCGCGCCGGGCAGCGTCTGCAACGACGGCCTCCTCAGCGAGGTCGGCTCCTCCCCCGGCTACGTCAACTCGTGCTTCAACCAGCACGTCGGGACGGTCTCGATGTGGGTCAAGCCGGCCTTCCAGCCGGAGAACACCGGCCGCCAGCGCATCTTCCTCTCGTCGCACTACTACCAGACGCCGATCGACGGGGCCTGCGGCTCCGGCCACCTGGCCTCGCTCCACAACTTCCCCGCGCCGCAGTGGCTGATGAGCCCCTTCGACATCTGCTACACCGCCCAGCACACGGACGGCCCCTACGCAACCGACGCCAAACTCGTGGGGACGCCGGCCTCCAACTACGCCGAGACCCGGAACAGCGTCCAGTACCAGCAGTACGGCACGACCTGGCCCGAGCGCTCCCTCGGCGCCGGCTTCGGCGGGCGGTATTGCAAGGACGAGTTCAACGGCGGGATCATCAGCCCCACCATCAACCACGTCGGCCACAACCACGACCCCGCCAACGCCATCTACGGGTTCGGCAACATCGCCATGAGCAAGCGCTGGATGCACGTCTGCGTGGCCTGGGAGGACGGCCCGCCGGTCGGCGTCCCCGAGATCAACAACGGGTACATCCGGATGTTCATCAACGGCCTGTGCGTCGGCGGCGCGCGGAACGGCCAGTACCGCTTCAGCGCCAGCCACGTCTACGACACGAACGGGTCGAAGGCGAACACGCGGTGGGGGTTCACGGACGCCCTCATCGAGGCCGACGATCTGAAGGGCGTCGCCATCCCGCCGCTCCTCCGGGTCGGGGCCGAGGCCGCCCCGCCCGTCGGCGGGTCGACCATCCCCACGGGGACGCTGATGGCCAACAGCGCCCGCCGCCCCATCTGCAACTACACCGCCGACGCCACCCTCGACGACATCCTCATCTGGCAGATCGCCAGCGACGGGGTGGCCACCGACGCCTGGAAGCAGGGCCGCTACTACAAGGAGAACGGGGCGACCTTCACGTCGCCCAAGGTCGACCTCTTCTCCCAGCCGACGCGGGCCGTCGCGCCGAAGGGCAACGCGCCGCTCCCCGGCCCCGTCACCCCCATCACCCTGCCCTCGGCGCCCCCGCCTCCCACCACCCGCATGGCCTTCGTCTCCTTCACCGGCTACTGGCCCGTCAACCCGACCCGGGCGCCCAACGCGGACGACCCCTTCGACCCCGACGAGCAGGACCTCTCCAACACGCTCTTCTCCGTGGCCCTCGTCGACCCGAACAACCCCGGCACGGAGCTGATGCCCATGCAGCCCGTCCCGCTCGGCGGCACGGGCGTCACCGACAACCCGAACTACACGGCCGACCCCGTCGCCAATCCCGGCCAGGCGGTCGAGATCGTCGGGACCCAGTTCCGCTACAAGGTGAAGATGGACCCGAACTTCGCGGACGCGCTCAACAACCCGCTGCTGGTGACCCCGATGCTGGACGACGTCACCGTCGCCTACTACAACCGCCTCCCGGCCTTCCAGGCCTGGGTGGTGGGCGAGGAGTGATCGCCCGCAGGGAAGCGGACGGCGCGGCGGCCGGAGGCCGCGCCACCGGGCGCAGGACGAACAACGGAGGGAGACCATGGTGAAACGACCGGGCGGGGCGGCGTGGATCCTGTGTCTCACGGGCATTTCGGCCGCCGCCCAGGCGCCCGAGCCGCAGATGCAGGTGGCCGCCGCCGCCGAGTCGGCGGGCGGCAAGAGCGTCGTCCGCGTCGCCCTCTCCGCCCCCCTGCCCGACGGGACGATCGTCGCCTTCGGCCTCTACTACGGCCGCGAGCCCCGCGAGGAGGCCCGCGTCGCCCACCGCCGCACGCAGATGAAGGGGGGGACGGCCCGCGAGGAGATGGTCGGCGACACCGGCACGTTCTTCCCCGGCGACTACCTCGTCCTGGCCCACGTCGACGAGGACCAGCCCGTCGAGCTCCGCCGCCGCATCGCCCCCCCTCTCCGCCGCCTCGCGGGGCAGACCGACGTCGTGGTGGGGAACCGAGCCCAGGTCTGCGACGCCGTCAACAAGATGTGCGCCCGACTCCTCGCGCTCACGCGGGAGGTCCACAAGCTCTACCCGGTCCTCGACGACCTCCTGGACCGGGCGTGGAACAAGAAGCTCTCCGCCTCCGAATGGCGGTCCTGGGGGCCTCGCGCGGCTCTCGAGAAGACCCGCGACCAGCTCACCGCCCTCGCCTACAGCCGGAGCTCCCTCGGCCGCCTCCTCCCCTTTTCCCTCTCCCAGACCCAGACCCTCACCGCCGAGATCGCCGGCATGTGCGCCTCCATCGACGACCTCCTCCGCGGGTTCGTGAGGGACAACGACAACCTCGTCAAGCCGAAACAGGCTAATCAGCGCAACAACCCTCCCTCCATCGTCGACCTGAACGCCACCCTCTACCGGGAGGGGATCGCCGTCTACGCCTCCACCGCCGGCCGGGTCTTCGACGAGGTCCAGACGGCGTACGCGCAGCGCACGGGCAAGGGGGCGGGGAACTGGGAGACCCTCCACGCCGGCTGGTCGCGGTCGATCCTGGAGCTCGACAACCTGGCGGATGCCTTCGACAAGCTCGAGTGGATGGCGGAAAAGATGGACAAGGCGGTCCGCCTGAAGGAGGCGCTCCTCGGCCTCCGGGATTTCGCCGGCGCCTGCGGCAACGTGCTCAAGGGCGAGGCGACGGAGGCGACGGCGGAGCTGGCGAAGCGGCGGGAGACGGTCCGGGCGCTGCTCGAGGGGCTTTCGCTCTGAAGGCCGGGACGGGCTCCGGGCGCGCGGGTCGCGGGTTCGACGCACAGTCCCGTGCCGGGCCGTCGCCGCGAACGGGCGGCTGAGACATTCGCCCGGCGCCCCCCTCGGGGGATCTCTATTCGAAAAACGAGGGAGGGAGACCACACTCCCGAACGGGATACCGCCGAACGGCAACTCGCCCATATCCTATGGCACTGGTTTGCGCAAACCAGTCAAATCCCGTTTCCGCTTCTCATAGTCCTTCTTGACGTTCTTTTTGGCACCCCCCTCAATCGGCCCATTTCTTCCCGTGCTCCCCTTACGGTCCGGTAACGGTGTTACTCCGGGGTGACGCCAGGCGGTCTCCGACAGGATGCCGGCACCCCTCAGTAGCGTCACAACATCCCTTTTCACAGTATGTTGTGACATTGTTGGGCGCGTGCTCCGGTCTGGCATGTCAATTGCTAATGTGATCATTGGTTTCAGCCCATGCATAAGAGGGAGATGTCGATTCCAGAATGCGGTTTTTCTGTAAGATTCGAGCCCGTTCGTGAATAAGTAATGGTTGTTTCTTCGCTACGCGGTCGCTACATTACGGACAAAGCTCATTCTGTTTAAGGGGGATCCCATGTCGTTCCACTCCGGTTCCCGCAAGGCCGGCGCGATGTCCAGGGACCGCCGCGGGGTGGCCCTGCTCGTCGCCCTCGGCGTCCTCGTCATGCTCGCCCTGCTCGGGGCCGTCTTCGCCACGCTCTCGGGCATCGAGCGCTCCGTCGCCCGGAACTACATCGATAAAGTGCGCGCTCGCTTCCTGGCGGAGAGCGGCGTCGAGATGGCCTTCGGCAAGCTTTCCGCGGAGCACGGCCTCTCCCTCGACATCTGGGGCGCCACGGGGCCGATGGCCTGGATCTTCTACGGCCTGGACGCCAACGGGGACGGCGTGGTCAACGCCGGCGAGTCCAGCAAGTATTCGTACACGCTCCCCTCGGGCGAGGTCTTCCACGACTGGGGCCGCTGCCCGCTCGAGGAGGCCGTCCGCCCCTCCTTCCCCATGGACCGGAACGGGAGCAACACCTTCGACAACGGCGACCTCCTCACGATCGACGGCGTGCCGTCGGGCGTCAGCGGCATGACCGACGTCGGCACCTACTCGCCGACGGGGAACGTCTACGCCCTGAAGGTGACCGACCTGCAGAGCCGGCTCAACGTCAACAACCGGCACACCCACATGGCCACGATCATCAACAACATGGCCAAGCGGATGAGCCTCCCCGCCACGGTCGGCGACACCGTCATCGCCGTGCGCGACCGGCAGCCCGACCGGACCCTCACCACGCTCGACCAGCTCATCCCCGCGCTGCCCCGGACGACGGTCGAGCGCCTCCGGTCGGTCCTGACGGTGAACGGCTGGGTGGACGAGAAGATGATCAAGCCGATCGGCCTGACGGCGGGGAAGCGGAACCGGGATCTGAACGTGGGGGAGGGGGTGTACGCGTACCGCGAGCTGCGCCCGCGGGGGATCGAGCCCATCGACCCCGTCACGGGGCTCGCCTCCGCCGATTACGAGCCCCGTTCGCCCGTCAACATCAACACGGCGCCGTTCGAGGTGCTGGCCGCCCTGATGGAGGGCCTCAGCGGCTTCTACCTCCAGGAATCCCTCAACCCCTGGCCCGACGTCAGCCCGTACGACTGGGTCGGGGTCGAGCTCTCCTTCGCGGGCGTCGACCAGAAGACCAGCGGGAAGGTCGGCGCGATCTACCGGACGCCCACCCTCGGGCCCAAGACCGCCGACAACATCGCCCACGAGATCATGAAGGCCCGGCTCGTCTACCCCACCGGGACGGGGACGGGGACCGTGCCGCCCCAGTCCATCTTCCGCTCCTACCAGCAGCTGGGCCGGTTCTTCGACCAGCTCCCGTCGAGCGTCTTCGACCCCGGCGAGATCACCGCCCCCGCGGGCATCCCCCTGGACGTCCTCCACAACGAGATCCGCGACCTCCTGAAGGCGAACTTCGACCCCAATTGCCACCTCAACGAGCTCAACCCCGACGAGATGCTGCACCTGAAGATCGACAAGACTGACCTCTTCTACTGGACGACGGAGTTCTGCTTCTTCCCGATGGGCCACTTCGAGATCGAGTCGCTCGGGCGCGTGGTCGACGACCGGCAGCGGGAGCTGGCCAGCGCGAAGGTCTACGTCCACGCCAAGCTCTTCGACGTCCACCGCGACACGACGCAGGCGGACTTCCAGCGGGACTTCATCCTCAACGACGACAACACCGCCCTGGACCTCCCGGGGTCCCGGGCCGCGATCGAGACCCGCCTCCAGAAGTCCTTCTCCACCTCCGGGGCCGGCGCCTACCCCGTCGCCGGCCACTGGGGCGCCTACCCCGAGTTCTTCATGGACCCGCAGCACGTCCGGGACAGCAGCTACGACGGGTACATGAGCCTGCTCAACCTCTGGGCCGCGCCGCGGGGCTCCACGCTCCGCGCCCGCTTCATGCCCTCGACCGACTCGGATCCCCCCTCCGCCTCCTTCACGGCCTACAGCTCCGGGGCCGGCGGCGGGGTGCTGATCCCGGACGCGGGCGGCGGCCCCTGGTACGACAAGCTCGTCAACGGCGCCCAATCCGGCTGCCTGATGACGGACGGTGTCTTCTCGGAAAAGGACACCGCGCCAGCCTACCCCAACCGGGGCAATTTCAACCAGCACGTCGGGTCGCTCGCCTTCTGGGTGAAGCCCGCCTTCGAGCCGGAGCGCGCCGGCAAGATCCGGCACTTCTTCCACGCGGTGACCTACGACCTCTCCGGCTACTCCTGGGGCGGCCCCTCCAACGGCCTCAAAGGCTGGCCCCTCAACGGCTTCGGCCTCTGCTACCTGGCCAACCACGACATGACCAAGTACCCCGAGAACACCAACCCGGTCACGTACGACGGCGGCAACACCCACTGGCCCACCCGCAGCGTCGCGGCCGGCTTCGGCGGCTCCTTCAACCGGACGACCAAGTTCTGGACCGACCAGCCGGTCGACGCCAACGGGAACACCTCCATGCGGGAGCGCGTCGCCTTCAACGCCTCCGGCACGCTCAACCACATCGGGCACGGCCACGATTACATCAACTACCTCGGCGACGACTGGGGCAACTTCCTCGTCCAGGGCCGGTGGATGCACCTCGGCATGGTCTGGAACGACTCCATCGGGGACCCCTGCAAGGTCTGGCTCTACGTCAACGGCCTCCGCGTGGAGCGCACGGCGACCGGGCAGAACCTGACCAGCAACTACCCGAACACCCTGTACGGCGAGGCGTCCACGTACGCCGACCCGGCCGATCCCAGCGTGACGGTGAAGTACCTCGGGCTGCCCGCCGACATCCCCGACACCGCGCGCTACCTGAACGTCGTCGGGATTCCGCCGCCGCCCCTCCGCTTCGGCGGCGAGGCCCAGACGCCGCTCCTCTCCAATTTCATCAAGTCGCAGAGCCCCACCTACGCCGCCTCGCACACGCGCTACCCCAACAACTTCCCGGCCGACTCGACGATCGACGAGGTCCTGACCTGGCCGGGCATCGAGAGCCCCCAGAACGTCCTCGACATGTGGATGGAAGGCCGCTTCTACAAGAGCTACGGGACCCCCGACAAGGGGAACACCACCGGGTCGCTGGCCAACTTCACGTCCGCGCGGATCTCCGTCCAGCGGGACGCGTCCCGGACGGCGGTCCGGCCGCCCAAGGGCAACGCCCCCCTGCCGGGCCCCGTCACCGCGCCGACGGCCCCCTCCGCGGGCGCCTCCGAGCGCGTCCAGCTGGGGCTGGTGGCCTTCACCCTCCGCGTCCCCCATTACGAGACCATGGGCATCAAGTACCCGAGCGGCAAGCTCCCCGAGCCGAGGGTCTTCGTCGACATCCTGGATGCCGACACGCGAACGTCCATCCTGACGGGCGGCGGCGGCAGCGCCATCCTCGGCAACGTCGCCGGCAGCACCTTCCAGCTCGGCGGCGGCGCCATCACCGACGACGCCACCCCGACGGGCGTGATGGTTACCGTGGACACGAACAAGACGATCCGGTACCGTCTCTGGCTGGATGCCGGCCTGGCCGACCGCCTCAACGACCCCTTCATGGCCTCGCCGGTCATCGACGACGTGACCGTGACGTACTCCCGGATGAAGCCGGACATCCTGGCCTGGTGGGTGAACGACTGATCGCGCGGCCCCGGCCGGCCGCGCCGGATTCGAGAGCGCCCATGAACAGACGCGCGTGCGTTGCCGCGGCCCTGGCCGCGCTGGCGGTGGCGGCCTTGCCGGTCCGGGGGGAAGAGTCCCGGGAGCTTCCGGTCCGCCTGGTCCCGGCGGTGCAGGCGCAGGCCGACCACGTCGTCGTGTCCATCAAGGGCGAGACCACCCTGCCGGACACCACCCGGCTCCGGCTCCTCCTGGTCCCGGTCGGGGCCGGCGGCGTGTCGGGCAACCCGATCCAGACCGCGGCCGCCGAGGTCCGGGTCGGCGCCTTCACCGCCAGCCCGTGGCGCGTGAAGCGCTCGGACCTGAAGGCCATGCAGTACCGGGTGGAGGCGCGCCTGGCCTCGCCGGCCGACCAGCCCGAGAGCCTCCGGCGCACCCTCTCCCGGGCCCGCGGCTGGAGCAAGACGGTCGACGTGTCGCTCGAGTCGTGGCAGGACCGCTGCAAGCGCCTGGAACCGCTGGCGCGGCAGCTCCTGGACCGGATGGCCGCGCTCACGCGGCATCGCGACGGGCTGCTCGCCCTGGGCAAGAAGGCCCTGAAGGGGTCGCTCTCGGCGGCCGAGTGGCGGGCCTTCCCCGAGCGCGCCGCGCTCGTGCAGGCCCGGACCCAGTGCATCGAGGCGCTGAACGCCCCGATCTCCGCCTCCTCCTTCCCCCGTTCGTGCGACAAGGGGATCTACCTCGTCTCCGTCTTCGACGGGTTCGTCAACGCCATCCAGCAGGTGCTGCCGGGCGGCGCGGAGTCGCAGAACCCCGAGTTCCGCGTCATCCTGTCCGTCGCCGAGGAGGAGAAGCCCCCCGACTACCTCCTGGATTTCCAGCACGTGCTGGCGCGCGAAGGGGCGCAGCAGCTCGTGTCGATGCTCGGCGAGACGGTCCGCGGGGTCGACCCCGGCACCGTGGCGCAGCCGCTCCCGGTCGCGCCGGAGCGGAAGGCCGCCGCGGAGCGCGACGTCCGCCTCGTCTACGAGCAGTTCAAGGTCTTCTTCGAGCTGCCCTGGTCCGCGGAGGCCAGCGGCCCCCGCGCCGGCCTTCTCGAGGCGTTCGACGCGGCGTTGAAGCTGCTCGACGCGTCGAAGCCGGGCGCGGAC
>CAYUME010000113.1:0-10377 GCA_964445475.1 uncultured Planctomycetia bacterium | reverse complement strand
GATCTCGCCGTCCCCCCCGTCCTGGTCGGGGATCCCCTCCGCCTGAAACAGGTGCTCACCAATCTCCTGAAGAACGCCGTCAAGTTCACCGCGAAGGGGCACATCCTGCTCCGCGTGACGCGAAGCGCGGGACCCGACGCCACCACCTCGATCCTCCACTTCCACGTCACCGACACCGGCATCGGCATCCCGCCCGACAAGCAGTCCGCCATCTTCGAGAGCTTCGCGCAGGCCGACTCGGGGATGACCCGCAAGTACGGCGGCACCGGCCTGGGCCTGACCATCTCCAGGAGCCTCGTCGACATGATGGGAGGCTCCATCGACGTGACCAGCCAGCCGGGCTCGGGAAGCACGTTCCACGCGGCGATCCCCTTCCGTCACGGATCGAAGGCCGCGGCCCCCCCGTCCCTCTCCCTGCAGACGATCCAGAAGCTGCGCGTGCTCATCGTGGACGACCACGCGCTCAACCGGCAGATCCTCCGGAAGCAGCTCGAGTCGTGGTCCATTCAGGCGGACGAAGCCGAGGACGGTCTTCGCGCGATCGAGCGGGTCCGCCAGCGCGCGGCGGAGGGGCAGCCCTTCGACCTGCTGCTGCTCGACTGCCTGATGCCCGGCTTGAGCGGTTTTGATGTGGCCGAGCGATTGAGCGGCGAAGTCGCGGTCGATCAGAGCGTCATCATCATGCTGACCAGCCTGGACGAGAAGGGCGCCCGCGAGCGGTGTCGGCAGCTGGGCATTTCCCAGTACCTCGTCAAGCCCGTCAGCCCCTCCTCCCTCTTCAACGCGATCATCACGGTGCGCAGCGCGATGACGGGCGCAGGCGACCGCCCGGCCCCGACACCTTCCCGCCCGGGCGCGCCGGTCACTCCCGCCCCCTTCCCTCCGGGTCTCCGAATCCTCCTGGCGGAGGACAACCCCGTGAACGTCAAGCTCATGCTCCGCCTCCTCCAGAAGGCCGGGGCGACCGCGGACGTCGCCGAAAACGGAATGAAAGCCCTTCGAGCCGTGGAGACGACCGAATACGATCTCGTCCTGATGGACGTCCAGATGCCGGAGATGGACGGCGTGCAGGCAACCGGCGCCATTCGCGAGCGCGAGCAGAAGACCGGGCGCCACCTCCCCATCGTCGCCCTCACGGCCCACTCCATGAAAGGCGACCGGGAGCGCCTGATCGCCGCCGGCATGGACGACTACCTCTCCAAGCCGATCGACACCCCGCAGCTCTACCGGATGATTCAGAAATACGCCGGCCCATCCCGGTCCGCCGCCCCGGCTGCGTCGCCCGTCCCGCCGCCCGCGACGCCGGCCGACACCCCCCTCGATCTCGACGATCTCCGGTCCAGGCTCGGGTCCGACGAGGAGCTGATCCGGGATCTCCTCCGGATGTACGCGGACGAGGCCGGGAAAGCGGTGGAGCGGACGGTCGCGTGCCGGGCGTCCGGCGACGCCCCGGGGCTCAAGGCGGCCGCCCACTTCCTCAAGGGGATGTCGGCCAACATCTCGGCAATCGCCATGCGGGTCGCCTGCAGCGACATCGAGAAACGGGCAGCCGCCGGCGACCTCGCCGGGGCCGGCCCGCAGGTCGACGCCCTCCACGGGCTGCTGGATCTGACACTGGAGGCGATCCGACGCCATCTCGGTTGACATCGGATCGCCTCGAGATCCGCCTGTCGCCTCGCGCGATCCCCGGTTCAAGGCACGCACCGCATGCACATCCTGATCGTCGACGACGACCCGCTCCACAGCCGCGTGCTGGAATCCCTCCTGGCCCCCTCGGGGGACACCCTCCTCAAGGCCTCGAACGGGTCCGAAGCCTTGAAACACCTGGAGGCCGCGCACCCCATCGGCCTGGTGATCGCGGACTGGATGATGCCGGAGATGGACGGCCTCCAGCTGTGCCGCGAGGTGCGTCGCCGGGCGGGCGACCGGTACATCTACTACATCCTCCTCACCTCCCGTGACCACCGGGACGACCTGGTCGCGGGGCTCGATGCCGGGGCAGACGACTACCTCGTCAAGCCCGTCCATGCCAGCGAGTTCCACGCGCGGATCCGTGCCGCCCGACGCATCCTCGACCTGCAGGAAAAGCTCCTGGCGGTCCAGGAGACCCTCCGTGTCCTGGCCCTTCACGATGCGCTCACCGGCCTCCTGAATCGGAGGGCCATCTTCGAGTCGCTGAGCCGGGAGCTCGACCGGTCCCGACGGCAGGGCTCCCCGCTGGCTGTCGTCCTGCTGGACATCGACCACTTCAAGCGGATCAACGACACCCAGGGCCATCTCGTCGGGGATGAGGTGCTCCGCGAGGTGGGCCGCCGGATGCGACAGGCGGTGCGATCCTACGACTCCGTCGGCCGGTACGGCGGGGAGGAGTTCCTGGTCGTCGCCCCGGGATTTGACGGCACCCGGGCCCTGGACCTCGCCGAGCGGATCCGTCTCCAGTTCGCCCGGGATCCCTTCCCGATCCCGGGAGGCGTCCTTCCGGTCACGGCCAGCCTCGGCGTGGTCGCCCTGGACAGCGGCTGCACGTCCGAGACCGGCGCCGTGCTCGCCGCAGCCGACGGGGCCCTCTACCGCGCGAAGCACGAAGGCCGGAACCGCACGGCGCTCGGGACCCTCCCGACCGGCGCCTGAGCAGGCCTTCGGCCGCGCGCACGCATCACGATCGCGCCGCTCCCGCGCCTCCTGCTCCCTTTCTTGCACATCCCGCAGGGCTGCGCTATGATGCGCGCGTCCGCCGCGCGACGCGTTGACCTCGATCTGGAGCCACCGCATGGACGACTCCGACAAACGCATCCTGGTCGTGGACGACGACCCGATGACCCTCCAGATCATCGAGCGTCTCCTCAAGAAGCACGGTTACGCCTGCTCGACCGCCTCCAACGCCAAGGAGGCCCGGACCCGGCTCCAGGAGCAGGGATTCGGCCTCGTCTTCAGCGACGTGAACATGCCGGGCGAGTCGGGCCTGAACCTGGCGCGGCACATCCTGTCGAAGTTCCCGGGCACGGCCGTCATCATGGTCACCGCCATCGACGACATGAAGCTGGCGGAAGCCGCGATCGAGATCGGGGCGTACGGATACATCACCAAGCCGTTCAAGCAGAGCGAGCTTCTGATCGGAGTCGTCAACGCCCTCCGCCGTCACCACCTCGAGCTCGCGCAACTGACCTACCAGACGGAGCTCGAGAAGCAGGTTGCCGAGAGGACGTCGCAGCTTTCCGACACGGTCAACCGCCTTGAGGAGGCGGAGAAGCAGATCCTCTTCTCCCGCGAGGAGACCATCCTGCGCCTGGCCACGGCCGCCGAGTTCGGCAGCGGCGAGACGGCCCGTCACGTCCACCGTGTCGGCCATTACTGCGCCCTGATGGCCCAGAAGGCGGGCTTCGACGGCGACGAGCAGGAGCTGATCCGACTCGCCAGCACGATGCACGACGTCGGCAAGATCGGGATCCCGGACGCCATCTTGTTCAAGCCCGGGAAGCTCACGGCCAAGGAATACGAGGCCGTCCAGCGTCACGCGGAGATCGGCTATCGCATCCTGACCGGGTCCAGCTCGCGCCTGCTTCAGCTGGCGTCCCTGATCGCCTGGTCCCACCACGAGCACGTCGACGGCCGCGGGTATCCCCGCGGTCTGGCGGGGGACAAGATCCCCCTGGAGGGCCGCATCGCCGCCGTGGCGGAAGTCTTTGACGCCCTCGTGAGCAAGCGCGTCTACCGCCCGGCCTTCCCCCTGAAGCAGGCCTTCGACATCCTCGAAGCGGGTCGCGGCAGCCAGTTCGATGCGGGCGTCCTCAAGCACTTTCTCGGCGCCCGCAAGGATGTCATCCGGATCAAGGAGCGATTCGCGGACCGCGGATGACCCCGACGCCGACGCGCCGGCGAGCCGTCGCGTCTGCGCAGAGAGGCCCATGAGCGTGACGGGCACGCAGATCCCCGATCTCGAGATCCATTTCCTCGGCATCGACATCCGGCGGCCGCAGGAGCACCGGATCGACCGTCCCCACGGCACCGGCGACTGGCTGTTCCTTTACTTCCGGACGCCCGTCGCCATCCGGGACGCGGCCGGCGCGAGGACCGTTCCGGCCGGCGCCGGCCTCCTCTATGCGCCCGGCCGCCCCCAGTGGTACCATGGCCTGGGACCGGGCTACGTGATCGACTACTGCCACTTCGCAGGCCGCGACGCATCCCGGATCGTCCGCCGCTACGAGGTCCCGACGGGCCGCGCCGTCCGTCCCGCCCGCCCGGAGCCGTTCTCCGCCCTGATGCGCGCCCTGGCGGCGGAGCACCTCCGCCACGACCGGGACTGGAAGGACCTCTGCGCGCTCATGCTGGCCCAGATCCTGATCGTCTTCGGGCGAAGCGCCGCCGGGACCCGGGAATCCGGCCTGACGCCCCGCCAGGCCGAGCTCTCCGAGCGCCTTCGCGACCTGCGGATGCGGGTGCACCAGGACCTGAAGACGCACTGGTCGATCCCGTCCATGGCCGCCGCCGCCCACCTGAGCCCGTCGCGCTTCTCCCATGTCTACCGCCAGCACTTCGGGCTGAGTCCGATGGACGACCTGATCGACGCGCGCGTCTCCCACGCGCGATGGCTCCTGTCCAGCGAGCCCGTCGCGGTCAAGCAGGTCGCGGCCGAATGCGGGTTCCTCGACGTCCATTATTTCAGCCGCGTCTTCCGATCCCGGTCGGGGTGCTCGCCCCAGGCCTTTGCACGGCGCCGGTCTGCCGGCGAGTTCACGAGGCGGGGGCCTGAACAGCCGATCGAGAACGCCCGCCGGATCCATTAGCACCTCCTCCGGGGACCCAGACGATGCCCCTCCGACCTGCCGCCGTTGCGCTGGGCGTCCTGCTTGCGTCCCCTTGCGCCCGGGGGGCCGATCCCGCCCCTGCGCCCCCCGTCGAGGCGCCTGCGCAGGCCGAGTCCCCTCACCTCCGGTTCAGCCTCTCCCCCGCCACGGGCCGATACGAGATCCTCGACAAGTCGACGGGAGTCCTCTGGCGCTCCAACCCCCTGCAGGCCCGTTTCGGCGAGGTCTCACTCGCCGCCGACGGCCAGGAGATCCGCCTCCCGCTCGACCGCTGCACCGTCGAGGTCCGGGAGGCCTCCCTCACGGCGTCCTTCAGCCCCTCGGAGCGGGCCCCGGACGCCCTCGTGAAGGTGACGGTGGCTCTGGATCCGGATACCCCGGCCCTGACGATCGCCTGGGAGGCGGACAAGGCCCTGGGCGTGCGCAGCCTCCGCCTTCTCGACAACGCGCTGTGGGTCTCCGACGCCGACACCGGTTGCGCCCTCGTCCCGGTCCGGCTCGGGATCCGCATCCCCGCCGACAGCGGCGTCGCCTTCTCGCGTCGATTCGACACGTATGCGTACGAGGGGTGCCACATGGCGATGCTCGGCCTCGTCAAGGCCGGCACGACGGCGCTGCTCACCTGGGACTCCCCCGGCGTCGAGCTGCACCTGGAAAGCCGCACCGGCAATCCGTTCCCCGAGACCCGACAGGTCCTCCTGCCCTCCCTCGATCTGGTCCGCTCCGCAAAAGGATTCCGGCTCCTCTTCTGCGGGCGAGGCGACCACGTCACGATTGCCCGGGCCTACCGCGAGGCGTCCAAGCGGAAGGGGTGGTTTCTCCCCTGGAACGAGAAGCTCCAAGACCAGGCCGACCGCGCCAAGCTCTTCGGTGCAGTCAACGTCAAGCTCTGGAGCTGCCTGTCGCGCACCATGAACCGGGAGAGCACGAAAGAGGAGTCGGTCCGCGTGAATTGGACCTTCGACGAGGCCGCCCAGGTCGCCGAGCACCTGAAAAACGACCTCAAGCTCGACCGCGTCCTGCTGACGCTGGGCGGCTGGATCCATCGCGGGTACGACAACCAGCATCCGGACATCCTGCCGGCCGCGGAGGAGCTCGGTGGCGATGCGGCGCTCTCCGCCTGCGCGAAGCGGACCCTGGGCCTCGGCTACCTCTTCTGCCTCCACGACAACTACCAGGACATGTACCGGGACGCCCCCTCCTGGGACGAAAGCTTCCTCCAGAAGAGGCCGGACGGGAAGCCTGCGGCCGGAGGCCAGTGGGCGGGCGGTCTGGCCTATCTCATCTGCTCCAAGCGGGCCCTCGACCTGGCAAAGCGCCCGGCCAACCTCCCCGCCGTTTTGAAGCTCACCGGCGCCAAGGCCTACTTCATCGATACGACCTTCGCCGCCGGGCTCCAGGAGTGCCACGACACGACCCATCCCCTCTCGCGACGCGACGACCTGAAGTGGAAACAAGCCCTCTCGGACTACGCGCGCGGCCTCTTCGGCGTCTTCGGGAGCGAATGCGGGCGCGAATGGGCGATCCCCCACGCCGACTTCTTCGAAGGCCTCACCGGCGTGAGCGGCCGCCCCTTCCACGATGCGAAGATGCCCGCCGCCGTCGGCGGCGACGTCGTCCCCCTCTTCGAGCTCGTCTACCGGGACACGATCGCCCTCTACGGCAAATACGGGTACGAACCCGCCCAGGCCGCAGGCTATGTCCTCCAGCACGTCCTCCTCGGCCGCACGCTCAACCACCACGACGTCCCCCCGCACCTGTACTGGAAGGAGGCTGCCCGCGACGCCGTCGACGCAATGCCCGCGGCCGACATCGAGCCGGCCGGCCCACGCGCCTTCCGCGTCACGTACCGCTGGTCGGTGAAAAAGACGCCGGCCCGGGACTGGAGGTTCTTCGCCCACTTCTGCGACGCCGACGACGCGATCCGGATGCAGAACGACCACGCGCCCGACCCGCCGACGACGTCCTGGACGCCGGGCGAGGTGCGCCTGGGACCGTTCCCCCTCACACTCCCGGACGGGGTGACCGGGCCGCTGAAGCTCCGCATCGGGCTCTATGACCCCGACACCCATGTCCGTGCGCGATTCGACGCCCTCGCCGATCCGCAGAGCCGCGTCACGCTCGGGACCCTGGCGGTGACCGGGGACCGGGTCACGTTCGCCCCGACGACCGATCGGCCCGGCCCCGATCCCGCCGCCGCCTTCATTCGCGCCGACGGCGGGTGGGCCGACGGCCTCCATCCGTTCGACCGGTTCCTCAAGAACACCTACGAGATCTTGTCGCCCCTCAACGAGCTCACCGCGCGCGTCCCGATGACCCGCCACGAGTTCCTCTCCAACGACCGGGCGGTCCAGCGCACCGCCTTCGGGGAGGGCGACGGGGCCTACACCGCCACCGTGAACCTCGGCCCGTCGCCGGTCCCGGTCACCTCCCCGCGGGGCGGGGCGCTCGTGCTCCCCCCGTTCGGCTTCGTCGTCGAGGGCCCGTCCTTCGCCGCCTTCCATGCGCTCGGCTGGAACGGCCTCGCCTACGAGACCCCGGCCCTTTTCACGATGCGCAGTCTCGACGGCCGCCCCCTGGAGACGTCGATGCGCATCCGGGTCTACCATGGGTTCGGCGACGACCGGATCGCGCTCTGCGGCAACGAGCGCCGCGTGGCGCGGGAGGAGGTCGTAACCGTCCCGGAATGACGCGAAAGAGCCTCGGCCGGAGCCGGGCGGGTTCTCCCCGCATGCAAACTCCTCCATCTTTCTTGCCCATTTATCTATTCCCGGAACCTGCGCCAGCAGGTAGATTACGCATCGAGACGACGTGGACGTCACGTCAAGGAACCGATCGCGTCGGCTGTCGTTCAAGGACATCGACTGCGAAAAGCCGGCCTGCAACACGATCCCGGAGGGTCGGGCCATGGTCGCCGCGGCGGCCAAGTACAATCGCGTCGTCCAGATCGGCTCCCAGGGCCGATCCACCGAGGTCTGACGCGCCGTCTCCACGGGTACGCCCGGGGACCTCTTTGAAAGGATGCGCCATGACGTCGAAGACGACCCGCCGCGTTTTCCTCCGTCGCTCGGCGGCGGCCACGGGAGCGGGCCTCGCCCTTCCGACCCTCCTGCCTGCCCATGTCTTTCCCGCACCCGGCCGGATCGGCCCCAACGACAAGATCCTCTGCGGCCTCATCGGCTGCGGCGGCCGTGGCCTCAGCATCGCCCCCAAGGACACCGTCGCCGTCGCCGACGTCGACAAGAACCACGTCGAGCGGGCGGTCAAAAAGTACGGGGACAAGTGTGAGGGATTCAGCGACTACCGGAAGCTGCTTGAACGGAAGGACATCGACGCCATCTTCTGCGGGTGCCCGGACCACTGGCATGCCCTGGTCACCATCCACGCCTGCCAGGCCGGCAAGGACGTCTATTGCGAGAAACCCGCCTGCTGCACCATCCCCGAGGGCCGCTCGATGATGGCAGCGGCCCAGAAGTACAAGCGCATCGTCCAGATCGGCTCCCAGGGACGTTCCACCGAGGGGGCCTGGCGGGCCAAGACCTACCTCGAGAACGGCATGTGCGGGAAGGTCTCCAAGGTCCTCTGCTGGCACCCGGAGAACCCCCAGGGGGGCGACCCCAACCGGAACGGCGAGCCGCCGGCCCACCTCGACTGGGACTACTGGCTCGGTCCCGCCAAGGACCGCTCCTACAACCCCGACTACCATCCCGGCTCGTTCCGCTGGTATCTCGACCTCGGCGGCGGCAACATCCGCGACCGCGGCGCCCACATCATGAGCGTGGCCCTCTATCTCATGAACGCGGACGACGCCTGGCCGGTCACCGTCGAGGCGGTCGGCGCCAAGCCCCGCGAGGGGGCGCTCCGCGACGTCCCGCCCCGGATGGAGGTCACCTACGAGTTCAAGTCCCCCGACTGGACCCTCGCCTGGCGCCAGCCCGGCGTCAAGTTCGGCACGGGACAGTACGGGGCGAAGTACGAGGGCGACAAGGATTCCCTCATCGTCAACGGCGGCGACGGGGGCACCTCCACCGAGGACAAGGCCAATCAGTTCAAGGTCCCCGAGAACGGCGTCAAGGTCTTCCGGAGCCCGGGCCACCACCAGAACTTCTTCGACTGCATGCGCTCGCGCGAGAAGACCATCATGCCCGTCGAAGCGGGCGTCAAGGTGGCCGCCCTCAACAACATGGGCAACGCCGTCTACATCGCCGGCCGGGGCAAGGACGAGCCGCTCCGGCTGACGTGGGACCCGAAGACGGAGATGTTCAAGGGCGCCGAGGCGAAGCTGGCCAACGATTTCCTCCACCGCCCCGCCCGCGAAAAGTACAAGATCCCGACACCCAATGAGGTCTGACGTGTCGCGAGACCCGTATTCAACAATCCCCCGGGGAGGATCCACCATGCGCCGACCGTTCTCCGCGACCCGCACCGGTCTCCTGTTGGCCGCCGCCGCGGTGGCGTCCGCCTCGGCCCCGCTCGCGGCCGAGGATCCCTGGGTCGTCTACACCGGCGGCGACGGCCCCGGAAAGGGGAAGCACATCGTCCTCGTCAGCGGCGACGAGGAGTACCGCTCCGAGGAGATGATGCCCCAGCTCGGGAGGATCCTCGCGACCCACCACGGCTTCACGTGCACGGTCCTCTTCGCCATCGACAAGGCGACCGGGGAGATCGCCCCGACCGTGCTCGACAACATCCCCGGACTCGAGACGCTCAAGACGGCCGACCTGATGGTCGTCTTCACCCGCTTCCGGAACCTTCCGGACGACCAGATGAGCCTTTTCGTGGACTATGTCAATTCCGGGAAGCCGATCGTCGGCCTGCGGACGGCCACGCACGCCTTCAACGGCATCAAGGGCGCGTACGCGAAGTGGAACTTCAACGCGAAGGTCGAGGGGTTCGACGGCGGCTTCGGCCGACAGGTCCTCGGCGAGACCTGGATCAACCATCACGGCCACCACGGCAAGGAGAGCACCCGGGCCGTCGTCGCGAAGGGGCCGGAGGGCAACCCGATCGTGAAGGGGTGCGAGGACGTCTGGGGGCCGTCGGACGTCTACACGGTGCGCCTGCCCCAGCCCGCGGGCTGCGTCCCGGTCCTGATGGGACAGGTCCTCGAGGGGATGAATCCGGCGGACAAGCCGCTGGCGGGCGCGACGGACCCCAAGAAGAAGAACGACCCGATGATGCCGGTGGCGTGGACGAAGGCGTACACGGGTACGGCCGGCAAGGCGGCGCGCGTCTTCACGACGACGATGGGCTGCTCGAAGGACTTCGAGAGCGAGGGCTTCCGTCGCCTCATGGTCAACGCCTGCTACTGGGCGGTCGGTTTGGAGGAGAAGATCCCCGCCCGGGCGAAGGTCGATTTCGTCGGCGAGTACAAGGCGACGCCCTTCGGCTTCGGGAAATTCACGAAGGGGCTGAAGCCGGCGAGCCTGAAGTAGCAGCAGCCTCCAGCCCAATGTCTTTAAGACGACAATGCCCGTGGGCGGTACCCGGGCGACTCAGTGAGTCGCCCCTCGCCCGAGGGACCTTATCCCGGCCGAGGGGCGGATCTCCTGACCCGCCCGGATGCTTGAAC